>JAFXVU010000217.1 GCA_017534705.1 Bacteroidaceae bacterium | reverse complement strand
TGAGAACCAATTGAATTGTTGATCTAGCACCCTTTAAAATGCAAATATACTTATAAATTCTGAAATATAAGCGAGACTAGGTAAAGAATTTGCACTTTTGTATGAGAGTCCGTCTTACGTCTTGGCGATTTAGCGAGAGCAGAACCGAATTTGTTTGAACTATGCCGAGCGTGAGCATTTTATCTAATGTTCAATGTTCAATGTTCAATGTTCAATGTTCAATGTTCAATGTTCAATGTTCAATGGTCAATGTTCAATGGTCAATGTTCAATGGTCAATGTTTTAAAATGTCATATCCATGAAACATTTTTGCATATAACATTGTATGGATATACGTAAAATCGCCATATAATCACCTTTTTGTGTGCATATAATTACGGATTTTGCATATTTAACTTTATTTTAACATTTACTATGAAACATTTGACTTTAGCACTTTGACCATTATTAGCCCCCCGACCTCTCCCTGTTTCCCTATATGAAAACTTAAATTCGTTTTACAGAAATTTCTGCCTTCATCTTCATTATTCATAACTTTGCAATCTGAGGTGAGGCAAGTTCTTTTTTTAATATTTGGCAAGTTCGCAATAAATCATTATCTTTGCATTGTCCAAAGTGGGAGGTCGTTCCATGAGTGAAAAAGATGCGTAATAATTTTTCCCTTTGGACTATTACACTAATAAATAGGATTATCACTAAAACTAACGAATACATTATGGCAAAATTGAAAGTGGCTCCCGGTATCTACCATATCGGAGCCAATGATACTGACCTCGACTTCTTTGAGGGACAGTATATCGTTCCTGAGGGAATGTCGTACAACTCTTACGTAATCGATGACACTCAAATCGCTATCCTTGACACCATTGATGAGCGCAAGACTGATGAATGGATACAGAAACTCGACGAGGTGCTCGATGGTAGAAAGCCCGATTACCTCATCGTACAGCATCTCGAGCCCGACCATTCCGCCAACATCAAGTATATTGCAGAGCGTTTTTCCGACTGCAAAGTGGTCTGCACTGCCAAGTGCGCCAGCATGATACCTCAGTTCTTCGACATCGACCTGAAAGACCGTTTGCAGACTGTAAAAGAGGGCGATATCCTTTCTGTGGGTACTCATAACCTGCAATTCGTACTCGCTCCCATGGTGCATTGGCCCGAAGTAATGGTCACTTACGACCAGACTGCCAAGGTCCTGTTCGCTGCCGATGCATTCGGCAAGTTCGGATACTATGATGAAGGACTCGACGACTGGGATTGCGAGGCACGCAGATACTACTTCAATATCGTAGGGAAATATGGAGCACAAGTGCAGAACCTCCTTAAGAAAGCCGCTAAGCTCGACATCCAAACAATTCTCCCATTGCATGGACCGTTCCTCACTGGCGACCTCTCACACTACCTGCATCAGTATGATACATGGAGCAAATATGAGCCGGAAACCGATGGCTACTTCATTGCCTATTGCTCCCTGCATGGCAATACAGCCGAAGCTGCACAACGACTGGCGGAGATTCTTGCTACCAAAACCGACAAGAAAATCAGCATTGCCGACCTTGTGCGCTCTGACTTGGCTGAAGACGTCGAGGACGCTTTCCGTTATAGCAACATGGTGTTGGCTGCGCCTACTTACGACGCTGGTGTGATGCCCATCATGGCAGATTTCCTTGCTCATCTTAAAGCAAAGAACTATCAGAATCGTCGAGTAGCTATTATCGAAAACGGCTCTTGGGCGCCTATGGCTGCCAAGCGTATCACAGAAGAACTGCAACAGATGAAGAACATCACCATTATTGACAAGGTGGTATCCATCCGCTCCACGGTAAAACCTGAAACAATCGCCGCTCTCGAACAACTCGCTGACGAGTTGGTGAAATAGTTCTACTTTTTCTGATGATGTGCAAAAAAGTTTGCCGTAGGTATACGATAGCAACGGCTATCATTACCTACGGCAAACTGTTTTTTTTATGAATGAAGATTTATTTCATATCCTGGTCGGCTACTTCGGTGATGGGGTTGCCGATGCAGGAGTTGGGCATCTGAATATGAAGCATGGCACAGATTGTGGGTGCGACATCAATCATGTAATTGGTGCGTGAACTATGTCCATGCTTGACATGCCATCCGAAAAACACGCAAGGAATATGGGAATCGTAGGGATTCCATGCACCATGAGTCGTTCCTTTATAGTCGTTGTCAGGAACAAAGTCATATAGCCCCGACTTTGTCAGGCAATAGATATCGCCCGAACGCTGTGCGTTCCAGCCATTGATAATCTGCTCTTTAAGGGATGTGGGAATAGCGGCTTCGGCGGCATGTGCGTAGTCGATGACATAAAGTAAGTCTTTTTCTTCCTTGAGGAATGCGATGGCCTCATCGACCACATCCTGCAGTTTCAATCCCGCCTTCTGGATTCCAGGACGGTCGAGGAAAAGTCTGTACGATGAGTGGTAGGGTACCATTTTCTCTAATCCGAACTTCTCTTGAAGATGTATGTTGAGCCGTTTGCGCGCATCGCTGATGCTCCATCCGCCTGCTGGTATCCGATGGTTGTTGAGCATGGTTGAGTTGTGGGCTGCTCCGTGGTCGGCGGAGAGGAACAACAGGTATTGTCCCTTGCCAATGGTCGTGTCGAGATAATCAAGGAACTTGGCCACGTCCCGGTCGAGTTCCATATACACGTCGTAGTTCTCCTTGCCACGTGTGCCGAAACTGTGTGCGATGGCATCGGTGGGCGAAACACTGATGCAGAGCATGTCGCACTCGCCACGCTGGCCGAGTTGCTCGTTTTCCACTATGGCTTGAGCCATGAGGAAAGTCTTCTCCACACCTACAGGCGACATCTTGATGTCTTTACCTGGATTCCACGTGTTCTCCGCATTGAATTTCTTCACCCATTTGGGCAAGTCTTCCATGTAGTAGGTCGATGTGATGTAATGCCCCACGCTGTTGTCCCACCAGTAGGCAGCGTCGGCGGCTTGTCCGGCGGGTAGTATGGCGGCGCGGTCTTTCATGGCGACACCTATGACTTTCGACTTGAAGTCGGTAGCCACTTTGAGCATGTCGCCCATGGTGGTGGCGGTCATCTTTCGAGGCGACATCTCGCCAGCGCTTCCTTCACTGCCCACACCTTTTACGGATGGGTCGGAACAGCAGTAAGTGAACTTGCCGTCCATATAGAAGTCGTTGCCTGCGATACTGTGCAGAGCAGGGGTGGTGCCTGTATAGATAGAGGCGTGTCCGATGCCAGTGATGGTGGGCACATAATTGATGAGGTTGTTGTCGCAGTTAAACCCCTCGTCCACGAGACGGCGAAGTCCGCCCAGGCCGTATTTGTCGTAATAATAATACAGATAGTCCCAGCGCATCTGGTCCACCACCAGTCCCACGACCAACTTGGGACGTTCCACCTGTGCCATGGCGACGATGGTCGTCATGCACAGTAATATGGTTATCATTTGTCTTTTCATAATCCTATATCATTCAGGTGAAAGGTTATTTCTTCTCATACTTGAACTCATCGACATCCACGTAGCCGCCAGCCTTCTTCGTGGCATAGCAGAAGATACCGAATTTCGTGCCCATGAAGAAACGACGATAGTCGAAACCCAAACGGTAATCGGATGTACCTATTTTCGTCCAATCCTGACCGTTGGTGCTGTAGTAGAAGTTGGCTGAGTCTTTACCGCCACCTCGTCCTGTAGGACGGAAGTCGGCATCTACCCGAAGCCATATCTTAGGTTCTTTCAGTGACACGCTTTCTATCGTCTTGGCCTCAGTTTTTGTCACTTCCTTGTCACGGTCTGATAATGCCACGGCCAACTCTTCCATTTCTAGAACAAGTTTCTTACCTTGTTTCTTTACGGTCAGACTTCCTGTGTCGCTGTTAAAAGCGGCCAGTCCGGCACAGTCGCCATCCTTCATGCGTGAGAGGTCGAGACAGATGGCACCGCTGCATGTCGGTCCTTCCATGCGCTGGGTCAGTGTGTTGGGCGCTAAATAGAGGGTGTTGACCACGCGGTTGGTCTTCAGACGGAGATAGCCGGGACGCTCAGTGAGCGACCATGCTGCATCCACGGGGTTATGGTTCCATTGCCAATGCAGGCCAAGGCTTGTGCTTGAGAAATCGTCACTCTTCACAATGGCTGCGGCTGGTTCACCGCTCTTATATGCACGCACAGTGTCTGGCACCTTGCCGTTCTCATCACCCAACATCGGCCAACCGTTGACCCAACGGCAGGGCATCAGCGTCAGCACACGGCCCACACCGCCACGGTCCTGGAAGATGATACCATACCAGTCGCCTGACTCTGAGTCAACAATAGTGCCTTGAGCCTCGTAAGAGAAACCACCGAATTCGCTTTCAAGTATCACCTGCTTCTCGTAGGGACCATGGATGTCGTCGGCGCGGTAGCATACCTCACGGCGGTGACGGCCTGGAGCGTAGGTGTGGGAAATCATCAGCAGATAATACTTACCATTATGCTTGATGACACGACTGCCCTCAAGCAAACCACGTTCGTCTTCCTCACGCTTGAAAATCTGCTGATGGGTGCCTTCTATCACATCCGAAAGGTCGGGCTTGAGTTCCATCAGCTCACCTGTGCCATAGATAACATAGACACGACCGTCATCGTCGAAGAACAGCGAGCAGTCATGGAAATGGCGCATACGGGAGACTATCGTCCATGGACCCTCGGCCTTCTCGGCAGAGAAGATATAGGTGTCGCCCATGGAACCGCGCTCGTTCGGAGCAAGCAATGCGTAGAACTTCCCGTTATGGTATTTCAGTGATGTGGCCCACTGACCACGACCATATACGGTACCTTCAAGGAGGTCGTATTTAGGGGAGTCGGTCAGACGGTCGAATATGTAGCCCACAGTCTCCCAGTTCTTCAAGTCTTTCGAAGCCATAACTGGTGCGCCTGGCATCAAGTGCATGGTGGTGCTCACTAAGTAGAAAGTGTCGCCCACACGGATGACATCGGGGTCGGGTACATCGGCCCAAAGCATGGGATTGTGGACTGGTTCTGTCTGGATTGTAGCGTAGTCGTTGTTCTGGGCCCATGTCAGTGAGGACATGCAAGCCAACAATGCTGTGAACAGTGTTTTAACTCTCATTGCTGTATGTTTTGATGTGTTGATAAATTCTATACTGCAAAATTATATAAAAAAATATAAGATGGCTGTTGCTTTTATTTCAAATTTTTTACCATAGGTTACAGACTGGTTAAATGAATTTTTTTCTTTTATTCTCTTTACATCATGAATATCTGTTTTTTTGTTTATATTTGCATAATGAAAAATCATGTGGAACGATGAAGAAGATTCTTTTAGATGCGCATACACATACCATTGCTTCGGGACATGCTTACAGCACAATACAGGAAATGGCCAGAATGGCGGCAGACAAAGGACTGCAGGTGTTGGGCATTACCGAACACGGACCCAGTATCGAGGGCACATGCCCATTGCTCTACTTTCGCAATATGTTTGTCGTCCCGCGACAAATGTATGGCATCAGGCTGCTGATGGGATGTGAAATCAATATCCTCGACACCACTGGACGCCTTGACCTAGATGAATCATACCTCAATATGCTCGACATACGCATAGCAGGAATACACCGCAACTGCTGGCAAGGAGGAAATTGTGAGGAAAACACTGCAGGTCTGATGAAAGTCATCAAAAACCCAAAAATCCACATCATTTCACATCCCGGTGACGGAACGGCTGAACTCGACTTCAAACCTTTGGTTTGCGCGGCTAAAGAGGCACACACGCTGTTAGAGGTTAACAACCATTCACTCGCGCCCGAAAGGAAGAAAACAATAGCGAGGGACAACAACTTGGAAATCATGCGACTCTGCAAACAATACGACGTACCGCTGATTCTGGGTAGCGACGCTCATGTGTCGTTCCAAATAGCCGACTACTCCCACCTTTATCCGTTGCTTGCCGAGGCGGAGTTTCCCGACGAACTGATAATGAACTATTGGCCTGACCGATTCTTCGATTATCTAGGCATCCCTGACTCTTGTAGTCGTTGAGGATATTCAGAATATTCCGACTGAGTGACATTAACGAACAATACTAACCTAAAAACAATAAAAATGAAGAAAAATTTGTTATTCATCGGGTTGTTGGCCTATATAGCAGTGGGCTGCAACCAGCCTCAAAAGTCTCAACAGGCAGTGAATGAGACTGAGACACTTGACATTCCTGAGTGTGTGGTGACTTCTCCGCCAGACTCTTTACAACTCGACCCTTTCTACAAGAAATATGTTGATGTGAACGGCATACCCCTCATCTCTTCATGGCGTGTCCCTGATTCTTGTTTTGTGGCTGCCCACAGGACTCTCTATGCCATGACCAGTATGCTCTCTGAAGAGATTATGAACGCCATGCGCAAGGCTAAGGCAAGAGTGGGCATTATGGCCCGTTATGAAGGAACCACCGACATCCCAGAACACCACTACCTGGTCAACGACACCTCTATCAATTGGGACCTACGTGCTAGAGGACTGGGTGGTGACCTCAATGAACCACTCACTACCTGCGCCGAGGAAAATATCTTGGCCTACCAGATTGATAAGTACCATGCTGAGGACATCCTCATCCATGAGTTTGCTCATGCTATCCACCTCATAGGTATCCTCCAAATCGAACCTGACATCAACGACAGACTGGAGAAGTTGCTCGACAATGCTAAAGCCAAGGGGTTATGGAAAAACACTTACGCTGAGACCGATATCATGGAGTACTTTGCAGAAGGGGTGCAGGATTGGTTCAATGTCAATGCTGAAATGGACCATCCCGATGGCAAACACAACTGGGTAAACACAAGAGAGGAACTCAAGGAATATGATCCTGGAATGTACGAACTGCTCTCTAAGTATTTCCCAGAGACCAACTTGCAGATTAGCAAGCACAAGAAAGAGAACATACACCATAACCCTGGCAAATAATACCCATTACCGACAATATCAACCTCTTGTAGAGACGGGACACGTCTCTATCCAATTCAAAAAGACAGATTATGGCATTTGGTAAATGGATAGGCGGATGGCTGGGCTGGATACTCAGCCAAAACATTCTCGGCGCGATTGCGGGCTATGTGCTGGGGTCGATTGTAGATGCGTTCACTGAACAGAGCAAAAACAGGAGACTAGAACAGGAGAGGGAGGAGGCTCGCGAACACACACGCCAGTACTATCAGCAACGGGATTACTATCAGCAGCGCCAGAAAGAAAGGCAAGAACAGCAGCAACAACAGCAAAGAGAAGGAAACCGAAACAGTTTCCTCTTCTCTCTGATGGTGCTCTCTGCTCATATCATTCAGGCTGACGGACGGATTATGCATTCCGAGATGGAGTACATGCGCAACTATCTACGTCAGTCGTTCGGAGATGCCGCCGCTATCGAAGGAGATTCCATTCTGAAGAAACTCTTCGAGTACCGTAAACAACAAGGTCAGTATATCTGGCAGGCTCAAATTCGACAGGCCTGTCAGGAAATGGCTGAACAGATGGAGGAAGAGCACCGGTTGCAACTCATGGCTTTCCTCTGTGAGATAGCTAAGGCCGATGGGCATATTGACAACACAGAGATAGCAGCTCTGCGACAGGTGGCCATTCAACTTATGCTTGATGAGGGGGTGGTGGACCAGTTGCTCCATCTCGGAGGAACAACCATCGACGACGACTATGCCGTACTGGGTATCACAAAAAACGCTACGGACGAGGAAGTGAAGCGAGCATACAAGAAGATGGCGCTCAAATACCATCCCGACCGGGTGGCCACACTGGGAGAGGACGTCAAGGCGGCCGCTCAACGCAAGTTCCAGGAAATCAACAACGCCAAGGAACGTATCTACAAATCTAGAAATATAAAATGAGTCACAGCAGGAACGCGAGCTCCTGCTGTGACTGCCAGTTTAGACCAACTGGATTTTTCTGCGACTTCCTATTTGAACGTCCAGTTGTCGAATTTCAGTGTCTTTCCTTTCAATACAAAATACAGGTCAGCCTTTCCCGTTAAAGGAAGTACGACTTTGGTTTTGACGGATTTCAACTCCTTGCTGTCTATGTTGACAGTGGCTACCAGAAGGTCACAGTCGCCTGCTAAACCATGTACTTCTATGGTCCCCTTTCCTTTTGCAGTCACAATGAATCGTTTAGGCGGTTTGTTGAAGAGTGTGCCTCTCACTTTTATTTTACCGACGTCGTCAATTATATATGCCAGCGTGTTGCCTACTTTTCCACTTTCTTCGAATAACACGCCTTGGGTAGCGGCAGTGGTCTCTGCCTCTTGCTGCTCATACGGGTTGAGCGACTGCAATTGTGCGGGTCCCTCCAAAGTCATCTCGCCCATGTGAATGTCAAGTCCCTTCTCGTCGATTTCTATCTCATCCACACAGAGGTTGCGGAAGCCACCCTCTGAGAGGAAATCGTGTTGCAAGGTCATGGTATGGTAAAAGATATACCAATGTCCACGGTATTTGTGCAGATGGGTGTGGTTGTTGCTGTAGTCGAATCCGCATTCACCCGGATTCTTCAGATAATGGTGGTGATATTTCCAACTCTCTGTGACTAGAGGTGTGCGGCTTGTCATATAACTCATGCTGCATGTGCTTGGAACGGGAGCATCCAATGACCAGTCATCGCGTTTTTGCCAGTCTGTATTGTATGTGTAGATGTATGTGCCATCCCAGTAGTTCAATTCATTGGCCTCGAAATGATGGACTGCCTGAATAGGGGAGGGTTGGCCATCAATCGACACCATGTCTTCACCTAATCGCATGATTCGAGCGCATGCTCCACCCACCGCCAACCAGCCTTTGCCTTGGTCGTCGATGACGGCTCCCGGGTCGAAAGGAACTTTGCAGTCTATGCCTGATGTCTGGGCGTCTACAAGGCTCTTGTTCAATGGGCTGCTCCACGGGCCAATTGGAGAAGTGGCAGTCAAAACGCCCGTACCTACACCGCTGTTTGAGAAATATAAGTAAAAATGTGTCTTGCCGTCTGCCTCCTCACGTTTCACCACTGAAGGTGCCCATGAGTTCACAATCCAGGGAGCGATGCTGTCTGTGTGTATCTCGCCATGGTAAGTCCAGTTCACCATGTCGTCGGTCGAAATCATGGTGAGCATTTTGATGTGCTCATACGTGTTTCTCCCCCAACGTCCCACTGCGTCGTATTGCTGGTGGTCGTTCGTACCATACACATACAGGCGACCATTATACTCCACTGCTGTCGGGTCGGCACAGAAATGGAAGTCGAGTAGGGGGTTACCATGGCCGGAGGACCATTTGGGTGACACTGCGGCCACCTTCAGCGATGCTGAGTCAATGACGACTGCATTCGTCTTTTCTGAGGGGACACTGTCTTCAATAGTCGATAGTATGCACGACACTGTGTTTGAAGGTTTTGCTATCAATGATGCACTGCATATTATACACATTATACACAAGTTGAAGCCAATCATTTTAAATCTTGTCATTGGTTAATGTATTTAGGTCGTTTTTTCTCATGCAAAGGTATCATATTCTCATGAATGGAATATGCGCTTATGGTTTTGAAATAGGTAGAAATGTTTCCAAGGGTAAAATAGGGGCATCAATTCAAGACATTCCAACCATTCATGTCCGAAAAAAAACATTATGCCGTAAATATATGTCGTTTTTTGTGTAATTTTGCATCAAAATCGCGTCGATATGGTTTCGTTTATCATCTTGAACTACAATACACCGCAACTCACAAAGGATTGCGTGGACAGCATCGAGAAGTATTATGGCGACAAAGAGCACGAAGTGGTCATCGTAGACAACAACAGTAAGAAAGAGAGTCTCGACCACTTGCTTACGCTGCTCGATGGAACAGCTCACAAAATGGTGAGAAGCCGGATCAATACTGGTTTCGGACTTGGCAATATGCTCGGAGCATGGCAGGCTGAGGGAGACTTTTATTGCTTCCTTAACAGCGACGTTCAATTGGTTGAGGATTGTGTCTCGCCTTTGCTCATCTACCTGTCTGAGCATCCTGAAGTGGGAGCCATTACTCCCCAGCAATACCGGCCTGACGGGAATCCTGCTTTTTCTTTCCGCCATGAACTTGGATTGCGCCACGAATTGTTCGGTGATGGCATATTCGAACGCCTATTCCCTAAGAAGTATCCTCCACGTCGAGATTTTTCACGTACGAATCCTTTTGTGGTGTCGGAAATCAATGGAAGCTTCATGCTCTTTCCTGCTGAGGTGTTCTGGAAGATTGGTGGATTCGACACCAACATTTTCCTTTACCACGAGGAATACGATATCGCAAGAAGACTCGAAAAACTGGGGTATAAGAATGTGGTCTATCCTGCTTCACGTTTTCTCCACTGCCAAGGGGCTTCCTCGCATGAGGAGAAAAAAGACATCAGGAAAGAGAGGTTCATTTCCAAAATCTATTGCTACAGCAAATACCACAATCCTTTGATGACTTTCCTGTTGTGCCTGCAGCAATTCATATTCAAGTCGCTCAATCCTAAGAACTGGTTCCTCATTCCTGTTTTCTTGGGAGGTCAGTCGCTCTCACATTCTATGCGTCCATCTGTCCGTGGCTACCTCAAGAACAAGAAATTAGAGACTGGAAATGTTAAATATTGAATTTAGCATTTGTTAAAATCAATCTTGCATTTTTATACTGAAACTATCCGCAATCCTTTATGAACAAAAGGATTGAACGATGTTGCGCTTCTCTGAAATGAATTATTAAAAAAACGTAAGTTGCTGAATGACTGCAAAAAATGTTTGTTTGTTTGGAAAAAAAGTGCTAACTTTGCATCGTAAATCAGAAATAGGAGTATTTTTGACGTAATTTATTCATGGGACTACGATTTTGGTAATTATGGTTTCATGACTGAATGTAATTAAAGAGAATGTTATCAGAGACACATAATCTGTGTGTTTGTGTGAATACAGAGTTAACAATCGCTTTGCGTTATGACGGAAGGTTGTGAGGCAGCCTCCGTAAGTGTTTTGCGCCTCACAGAGCGGTTTTGATGTGTCTCTATGTTGGACTTTTAAAGTATGATTGAATGAAAAAGTATTTAGCAATTTTGGTTTTCGCTGTCATCAGCATGAATGTTTCAGCACAAAGCGACCAACTCATGAAGAAATGGGGTATGGTGATTAGTGCTATTGGCAAAGTGGAGAGCAATGGTAACCCTAAGGCTGTTTCAAGCGATGGACTCTATGTGGGATATCTGCAGATATCCAAAATTCTTGTCAAGCAGTGCAACATCCTTGCAGGTTATCAGAAATACACTTACAACGACCGCTACAGCAAAGAAAAGAGCATTCAGATGTTTATCGATTACCAAGAAGAGTACAATCCTGAGGGTAACTTGGAGAAAGCTATTCGCCTCTGGAACTCGGGCGACCTCAAGTGCATGACTCGTAAAGCAAAGACCGAACGTTATTACCAAAGAGTGATGCGTAGGTACAATGAACTTGCAGAACTCAAGTAAACGCTGACTGAGTAAGAATGAAAAAGAAGGATATGGCATGCTGATATGTCATATCCTTTTTTTTCGTATTATAACTCCACTTTCCCATTTAACACCTTCTTTACCTTCCCCTTTACCACCATTTTATAACTTCTGAAACTTTTGGATAGTTGAAAAACAAAAAGATGACGGCTGATTATCGAAGAATACATGTTAATGTATGTTAATTTAATTAATTGGGATTAAACTTTTTTGATGACTTTTGCTCAAAAAAATGTGCAGATTAAAAAAACACACATTCATTGAAAACAAATCACTAATTTAACAATAATCAAAACCACAATTATTATGAAAGCAAAAGTTCTATTGATTGCGCTGGTGGCTATGATGACCACTACATTCGCATCCGCTCAGGGGGGCAGAGGTAATTTCGACCCTGCAGAAATGGCTGAGCGTCAGGCTAAGCGCCAGGCTTCTAACCTCAAACTCAAAGGTGAGGAGGAAACCAAGTTCGTGGCACTCTACAAGGAGTATCAGACCAAGAGGATGGCAGCGATGATGGCTGGCATGAACATGGGACAGGATCGTCCTGATTATAGCAAGATGAGCAACGAAGAAGCCATCAACAAAGTGGCTGAGTATTTTACAAGACAGCAGTCTATGGTTGACCTCGACAAAGAGTATTGCATTAAGTTCGGTGAGTTCCTCACTCCTCAGCAGTTGGCTCAACTCTTCCTCCAGCAAGGTGGCCGTGGCATGGGCCAAGGCAATAACCGTCCACGTGGTGGTGGCGGCGGCTTCGGTGGAGGCGGCGGCTTCGGTGGAGGCGGCGGCTTCGGTGGCGGTGGCGGCTTCGGCGGTCCCCAAGGCGGAGGTTTCTAATTCCGTTGAATAGACTGATTATAAACATAAATCGACCGAGGCATACAAATCTGTCTCGGTCGATTCACTTTATTTCATTATCTCTTTTGCGGTATCAGTTAACTTCCTTGTCAAGAAAAATATGACATGGACAATAAATTACGGAGAATTATATGGAAAAAACAATCAGGGTATCATTCCGTCGTGAGAGTATCTGTATGGGGGATGACGCTGGCAATGGTGAATGGATTATGGAAATGCCGGAGGATGCCTCACTCAAAGATTTGATTCATGCCGTTCTCTATGGCGGATATGGTAATGAATGGCCAATACCAAGTACCGGAGAGGACACCTATTGGGAAATACAATCGAATGTCGGTACGCTGGCTTATCTCAGTGGCGACAAGAAACGTTTCTGTTATCCTACATTTCCTTTAAGAACACCACTGAAAGATACTGGTATTACATCCGTCTTCGGTGCCCATCCCTATAAAGAGGACATCATCGACTTTTTACCACGTATTACATGAACAATTGGTTAATTCTCAAATTCGTGACAAAAAATAAAAGCGCACCATTCAGTGCGCTTTTTGTCAATCCTCCGATAGTCTTTTTAGAGCCTCTTGTCGGATTCGAACCAACGACCCCGAGATTACAAATCACGTGCTCTGGCCAACTGAGCTAAAGAGGCGGGTGGGTAAGCTTACTATATCGCACCGCTACAACTTGTTGCCTTTGCTGCGGTCAAGCCCTGGAGGATTCACAAGGAGCTGGTCGTATAGGACTTACCCATGTTGTCCTTAAAAGACGGCGCAAAATTACAACTTTTCCTACAAATGACAAAATTTTCCATGCTTTTTGTTCCCCACTACAATGAAAAACACTAATTTTGCGGTAATAATAAAACAGAAATGCTACTATAGCATGTTGAAACCATAATTAATAATGGCTAACTATCAGACACGCGACTTGCAAATGCACGCCCTGCGCAACTTGCTTGAACTCGACCGCGTATGCAGGGCGCACAATATCAGATACTATATCTCTGATGGCACCGCTCTCGGTGCAGTACGTCACAAGGGATTCATCCCATGGGACGACGACCTTGACGTAGTGATGCCCCGTCCCGACTACGAAGTATTCATCCAACATGCCAAAGAATGGCTGGAAAAACCGTTTGAAATTGTGTGTCCCGAGCATGACGACAAATACGCGGGGGTGTTTGCAAAAATCATTGACGGCAGTACCACACTGATTGAACGGTGGGGCTTCAACCAACTTGGAGGCGTCTATATCGATGTGTTCCCGCTCGATGGAATGTCCGACCATAAGTTCATGCGAAAACTGCAAATCACCCTCTACAGGATGATTAACAGATGGATTTACCTTTACAACCGCGATCCCTACAAACGCGGACACAACTATACGGCATGGTTGCCACTACTCATCCAGAAAGTGTTCTCCAACCGAAAACTACACCAGTTGATGCGAAAGTTGCAGACCATGTACGACTACAACAAAGCCACACTGGTCAGCGAGTTCGACAACGACGGACGCGGAACAGTGACTAAGGATATCTTCGGAACACCTACACCTATTCTTTTCGAAGGACATGAAGTGCTCGGTCCTGAGAAGATGCACGAGTACCTGACATCCCTGTTCGGCAACTACATGGAAATTCCGCCCGAGGACAAACGACGCATCCATAACTACGACTTTGTGGATTTTGAACAATCCTATCACGACTACAACGATACAAGGGTATTCAAATGAACATTCTGGTCATCCGTTTTCGTCAAATGGGCGATGCCATTGTGGCGACGCCATTATTGTCAAGCCTTAGAAAGTCCTTTCCTGAGGCGCAGATTCATTTTGTGCTCAACGATCGTATTGCGCCCCTCTTCGAAGGGCATCCCGCCATCGACCGGATAATCACATTTACGAACGACGAACGCCACAAGACATTCACTTACCTGCGGAAAGTTTGGCAAATAGTACACCAAACACACTACGATGTCATCATCGACATGCGGTCGACGATGAACACCCTCCTTTTCCCACTTCTTTCGCCAAACTCCCAGTTCAGAATAGGTGTAGAGAAACCGTATTCACGCTTCATTCTCAACCGCCGGATTCCTGGTGCGAAACCAACAGAAGCCATGGTGGACCACAACCTCAAATTGATTGAACCACTCAGACAGTTGGGAACATTGAAAACAGTCACTGAACTCAGTCTTTACATTACAGCTGAAGAGAAAGAGGATTTCCGTCAGTATATGATTTCCAATGGTGTGGATTTCTCACATCCAGTGATGCTCGTTGGTGTCACCGCCAAACTTGAGGACAAGACATGGAAGGAAGCGTTCATGATAGAGACGATTCGTCGAATCTGTACGGAATGGCCCGATTTGCAGGTTGTTTTCAACTTTGCTCCAGGGAAGGAAGCGGAGAATGCACGCCGAATCTACGAGGCTGTGGACAATCCGAACATCTTCATTAACATTGATGCACCTAGCATGCGCAAATTGGCGGCTATGCTCTCCCTTTCTACTATCTATTTCGGCAACGAGGGTGGGGCACGGCATATCGCCCAAGCGGTGGGTACTCCCTCCTATGTCATCTGTTCACCATCGGCCAACAAAGCAACATGGATACCTACTGATAATCCTTTTCATCAGGCGATTGCGGCTACGGATTTCTTAAGTAAGGATGAACTGGAAAGAATGACTCGTCAGGAAATCTATGACAGTATCACCGTCAATCGAGTGTGGGAAGGCCTAACAGCTTTCTGTAGAGCGCAACATATTCTTTAGTGTAACGGTCGTAATTGAACGACTTCGAATAATCGGCTGCCATAAGTGCCATCCGGCCTTTGGAATCCCAACCACTGATGGCGCTTTTCACCACTTGCGCCATGTGTTTGGGGTCGAAACAATCCCAATAGGCGGCATGACTTCCACAAACCTCGGGCAGGCAGGTGCAACGTGATGACACCACACGTGCGCCATAGCGCATCGCCTCGAGTACGGGAATGCCGAATCCCTCGAGGGTACTAGGGAAGAGGAAAGCCTCACAATGGGCATAGAGCCAGCGTTTCTCTTCATTGCTGATTTTGCCTGTCACAAGAATCCTGTTTTTGTCTGCCTCTTCAATCATGTTCCTGATCTCATCGGAATAATCCCAATGGTCGTCGCCGCAGATGAAAAGGCGGTGATTGGGAAAAGATTTCATCATGGGCACTAAGGTGTGGAAGTTCTTCTTGGGCCTGACTTGTCCGATGGTGAAGAAAAAACGCTCATCATCCTTGGACACGAACGAAGGACGTTGTTGCGCTCCATTCTCGTCATCAGCAATACCATTGTAAATCACCTGCATCTCCTTCTTCACTGAGGGGATGTTCTTGCGGATATCGTCTCTGACATACGCAGAAATCACAGTCACATAGTCACTGTGGTTGATAATCCAAGGTGTTCTGATTTTGTGTTTGAGCAGATGAATACCGTGCTTTTCGCGAAGGTAGTTGAGGTCGTGGACGGTGAGTAATTGGAGGGTGCCTTTTGATTTGCGGCGGTAGCGGAACTGTTGGTCTGTGGCATGCCATAGGTCAACTTCCTTGAACTGTTTGATTTCTGCTTTCAAGTGTTCCTTGGCTACATAGTCGATGTGGTCGCCAAACTCTCCTTTGTGCCCCTCTGGCAAGATGAAGATGAAACGCATGTCGTCGAAATGCATTTTTGCTAGGCGAGGACAGTAATTGCGGGCTATCTCACCAAACCCGCACATGTCGTCCAATGCGGAGAAATCTACTACTATATGCTTCATCTATGGTTGTGTGTTAGCTATTGTTTTCCAATCAAAATCCTTGTATGGACGCTCGAAGTCGAGATAATAGAATTCGTGCTGGCGCTGGTCGGCATCCTTCGGGATAGTCATGTAGTCGCCGTACATGTGGGAGAGATAGGCATCAGCGTTTTCCACGCCGAGAACCTCCTTCTCTTCAAATAGAATAGGAGTTGGTTTGCCAATTACCTTTTTATCAATAACTCCCTTGAAACCATCATCATACACGCATATGTTAAAGTGATGCTTAAAGCTATATGCGCAGAGCAAGCGACGCGTGAAACGCTGTGCACGTTGTTGTCCGATGACCTTGCGGCAGAACAATGGAATCCAACTTGACGGGCCATGACCATGACGGTAAGGGTCGCGATAGGCCATGTAGATGACCTTCTTCATCACATCGTAACTTACTAGGTGCAAACGGCGCAACAAGAGGTTGTCTGGCACACCGTCAATGGGAAAGACGTCGATATATATGCCGCCGAGATAGGGCAGGTGAGGACGTTCAATAAGGGTGGTGCTGGCGTCCTGTACTTTGCCGAATGGCAATGGGTATGAGGGGTCGTTCTCCATGCATACGAACTCGTATGGCTGCTCCAGCCATTCGTTGGCGTGAAGGATGAACTCTTCGTAGTCCTCTCTTGGCATGGCGATGTCGAGGTCGTCATCCCATGGAATGAACCCCTTGTGTCGTACGGCTCCAAGCATTGTCCCGTCGTAGATGTAGTAACGTAATCCGTGCTCACGGCAGACCTTATCAACAGCCATTAGGTTGTTGAGTATCCTCAGTTGCAATGTCCGTACGTCGTAGTTAACCATTGTCTTTACTTTTTATCACGAATTGTCGAATTTGAGAATTATATTATATTTTAAAATTCTCTTGAAGACTTATAATCAGGACGATTTGGATAGAATTTGTATTGAAGGCCACAACCTAATTCACGATGTAAAAGCATCGCTAATCCAAGTAAAGTCTTTGATTCATCTTTATATAATAATTCATCCATACTGTTAAAGGATTATTATGGTTGGATAATTCTATTACTATAAATCATTGCCTTTTAATTCTCAAATTCGTGATAACCAAGATAATCGAATTGTCGAATCTCTCTACCCATGTCTTTGCGAATTCTCAAATTCTCAAATTCGTGATAATCAATTATAAGATATAGGAATCTGGACGCCTTCGTGAACAAGGGCATCGCGAAGGACATGGAAGAATGCCTCTATATCAGGGGTGTCAATGGTTCCGAGGGCGCAGAGACGGAAGGTGTTGGTTGTGCTGATTTTACCTGGGTAGATGGTGAAACCGTGCGAGTAGCAGTAATCGTGAATCCGCTCGAAATCCCAGTTCGGGTCGTTGGGGTATAGCACACTCACTACAAGCCCAGACTGCAGTTCACGCTTGATGACATCCTTGAACCCCAACTCATCCAACCCTTTGTGAATGGCTTCGAACACACGGCGGTGACGCGCGAACTTGGCACTCTCTCCTTCAGCGAAGTATTCCTTCAATGCTTGCATTGTGGCGTAGATAGTCTGAACTGGAGGTGTGAAGTGCATTTCGCCCGTGCGCTCGAAGAAATCATATTGCAAGTAAAGATTACAGTAGTACGAACGCTTGGGGTAGTCCTTCGATTTGCGGATTTCTGCCTCGTTGCCGATGATGAACGACAAGCCTGTCATGGCCATTAGACCTTTCTGGGCGGATGCCATGCAGAAATCCACATTGTCGGCCTCCATATCGAAAGGAATCATACCGAGCGATGAAGTGGTGTCAACCACAAAAATAGCTCCATACTTATGCGCCAAGGCACCAATCTCACGTATAGGGTTGAGCACACCTGTTCCCGTCTCATGGTGGGTGGTATAAACCAGATACACATCGGGATTCTCATCAAGAGTTCGAGCCACAGCCTCAAGGTCGGGTTGTTCATAGACACTCGATTTCAGGTCAATGTGCGGCAATCCGTAGTATTGGCAGATTTCCACGGCACGGGTGCTGTAAGCACCGTTGTTGACCACAAGGACTTTCTTGCCTTCTGGGAGGAGAGAGTTGAGGCAGATGTCGATATTAATAGTACCTGAGCCACAGAACAATACAGATGTGTATTTCTCAGCTGGAGCGTGAGCCACTTTCAATAAGTCAGCGCGCAACGACTTCATCATGCCTGCGAATTCCTTTTCGCGAGGACAGATGTCTGGCACCACTTGCGCCATCTTCACAGTGTCGGTGGTAGTGGCGGGACCCGGATTGAGCAAGATGTTTCGTTTGATGTTCATAGGGAAGGATTGTTTTTGTTGATCTTCTGGATTGTCTGGACAAACCGGATAATCTATAAAAGGAAGTACGTGCTCCTCAGCATAGGCAAGGTCCGCGGGGTCGTCAATCTCGTACCATTTCAGGTCATCGACCTTCAGCACATGCAGATGGATATGGTTGCGTGAGATGTCTTCCAACTCGAATTCATATCCCAGTTTCGGATAGTTCTCCACCTTATGGGCGTAGTCCTCACACATTATCTGATAGAAACGATGGCTGATTTTGTGGATGCCTACCATCTCACCATATACTTTAAGTTCGTCTTTGTTGGTGGAACATCCCGAAAGGACCTTGTCTTCATCTACTTGGATATAGTACTGGTCCTGGAACTTGGTGACTGGGGTGACAAGCATGAGGTCGGGTAGTGGGCTGTCCAAGAGCGATGTGATGGCTTTCTTTTGGAACACCAGGTCGCTTTCTAGAAGTAGGAAATCGTCTATGCCGATGACGTCGCGGCAGTTCCATAGTGTATACATGCTGTTGGTTTCTGCATAGCGGGGACTGAAACAAGTGATGATTTGATGGTAGCGCTCAGCCATGGCCTCGTAGGCTTCACGATGATATCCGGTGCCTATGATGATGCGTTGGATGCCGCAATCAATGAGCGTTTGGATGGAACGCTCTATCATCGACTTTTCACCGGCCTTGATGAATCCTTTAGGTATGGTTTCAGTCATATCCCCGAAACGAGTACCCATGCCTGCAGCCATGATTACTGCTGTCTTGACGTTCTCAGTCATTTTCCTTAAATATTTTAATTGATATATTACACTATCTTGGATTATAAAAAAATAACAGGTACGATGACGACTATGAAAAAATTATTTGTTATTGCAGAGTGTTTCCATGAAAGCTTCTTTGTTTTCAATGGGTGTGGTGGTGGGGCGTCCGAGGTCATCGCGCGATTGTATCTTCACTCTGATTTCCAAAAGTACAGGTCCTTTTTCGTTTGCTATTTTCGACATAGCATCAATAATCTCTTGTTCGGTGTGGACTGTCATCACGTCTGAGTAGCCTGATGCCTTGGCAATGGAGGTGCAGTCAATAGCGTAACCGATAGTAGGCTGACCGCCCACACTTTCATGAGCTCCGTTGTTGAACAGTATATGGACAAAATTGGCGGGATGCTGGCTTGCCACGATGCCTAGGGCACCGGTGTGCATGATGAAAGCTCCGTCACCATCAAAACAAAAGATGCGGCGTTCGGGGTGTTCTAGAGCAATTCCCAATGCGATGCTTGAACTGTGCCCCATGGAACCAACAGTGAGGAAGTCGCGGCCATGTCCTTGGTGAAGGGCCTCGCGATACTCAAAAAGTTCACGCGATAGTTTACCTGTGGTCGAGACAATCATGTCGGTGTCTAGCAAATGGTTGACCACTATCTTCAACGCCTCCTCGCGTGAAAGAATGTTGTCGTTGGCCACCTTGGTCTGCAGTTTGTAGGGTGCGAAAAGGTTTTTGCGGATGACAATAGCCACAGGCACTTTTTCTGTTTTGGCATAGATGGCGAGCGTCACGATTTGGGAGATGGCTTCGCTCTCGTCGTCTTTCAGGACCTCGTAACGAATGCCCATGGCATCAAGAAGGGAAAGGGTCACTTTCCCTTGTTTTACGTGTTGTGGCTCGTCGTGCACGCCTGGTTCTCCGCGCCAACCTATCATAAGCATCATTGGAATGCTGTAAACGTCGGCATCGGCCAATGAAAGCAAAGGGTTGACAGTGTTTCCTAGGCCGGAATTCTGCATATAGACCAAGGCTGGGTTGCCTGTAGCGAGATAGTGACCGGCGGCAAGTCCAATGGCATTACCCTCGTTGGCGGCGATGATGTGCCGGTGGTGTGGGGCGTTGTCTGTAATATAGGCACAGATGTTCTTCAACAACGAGTCGGGAACTCCAGTGAAGAAGTCGATGCCGTTGTCTAAAAATGCTTTGTAAATGGTTTCTACGTTCAGCATAATGAATGTGGGTATGTTTTGATATGCAAAGTTAGACAAAACTGCCGACAATCCCAAAAAAAGGATTTATTACTCCCCGATATTTTGCAAGAACACTTAGTTTTTCTAATTTTTCCACTAGAGAAAAAGATTTCTTTATTCGGCTGATTTATAATTCCCGAACTTTATCTATATTTGCACAAAATTCCAACAATGTGGACAAGAGAACACATTGTCAATATTTTTAATCAACTGATTTAAAAAACGGATATCATTATGGGATGTTTATGGTCTATCATCATTGGCGCTGTGGCAGGTCTGCTGGCCGGTAAAATCATGCGCGGAGGAGGTTTTGGATTCCTCTGGAACACTGTTTTAGGTTTGGT
Source organism: Bacteroidaceae bacterium (assembly GCA_017534705.1). Classification (GTDB taxonomy): domain Bacteria; phylum Bacteroidota; class Bacteroidia; order Bacteroidales; family Bacteroidaceae; genus RUG11857. The sequence continues at coordinate 7,147 of JAFXVU010000217.1, read as the reverse complement.
CGGCGGTTGGGTTGGCGGTTTGCTGCTCAGTTTGTTTGACGTGAAAATTGAAGGTGGTTGGATAGCCGAACTGGGTACAGGACTTGTAGGCGCTATCGTCATACTCTTTGTGGCCAACCTCTTTAAGAAAAAGAAATAGCTGGAACGAATTCATTCCAAGTACTTCTCCCTGAATTGAGTGGGGTTCTCTCCTGTGGCTCGTTTGAAATAGCGGGTAAATGCCGCTTGGTTGTCGAAACCAAGTTGGTAACTGATGGTTTGTATATTATGCCTCGGATGTTCAAGCAGCAGTTTCTTGGCTTGCATCGTGATGTAGTTGGTAATCCATTCGCTGGCTTTGGTGCCTGTGGTTTGATGGATGACCGATGATAGGTATTTCTGAGTGAGGCATAGTTTCTGAGCATAAAATGACACCTCCCTCGATTCCCTGTAATTACGGAGAAGCAGGTCGTAGAAATTGGTGAATATCTCCTCGCTTCTTTTCTTGCCGATATTGTCTTTCTCGCTCCAATACTCATCAATCAGCAAGAACAGGATGGAGGTGATGTGATGGAGGAATTCTGAACGGTGAAGCCTTTCAGAATCAATAATGAGTTGAAGAGTGTGGATGATTAATTGAAAATCATTGTATTGGCTCTCTGTCAGATGGCATGATACGTTCTTGTGGTAGCGGATAATGTTCTTACCTATGGTGTTCATCATCTGATTGTTGAGTTTTTGAGAGACCAATATAGTGGTAACTTGATAATCTGGCGAGCTCTCATAGCACATCACAAAATGTGACGGCAACAGCACTGCGATGTCGTACTGCTTGAAAATCACATCTTTTGCGTCATGTCTCACATGGCAACTGCCTTGGCTGCATATACTTACACTCAATGAGTGTGTTTCTATGATTTTGTTGTAGGCTGGCCAACGATTTACGTTTTCCAAAACGACAACATCTTTTTTATCCACGTTGTCCACTTGCTTCTGCCATTCCAGAGCTTCTTGACTGTAGTTGTTTTTCATTGAGTTGAATCGATTACCTGCAGAACTAGAATTTTTCTGATTGTTCGGCAAAGGTACAAAAAACTCAATAGTAAAAGAAATGCTATTGAGTATTTTTTCACTTTTTATGTGAATTGAAGATGGAACTTTGGCATAGAGTATGATTCTTTTCTCAAAGAATCTGAATCGTTTTATCGCCTGTACACTTTGCCGCCTTTGATGTAGAGGCCTCTATCTGGCTCGTTGTTGAGAGGAATGCCTGTAAGTGTGTAGCATCTGGATGATGTGGACTTGTCGGCAGACATGGATGTGATGTCATTAGTGAATGGCCATTGAACGGATGAGCATCCGTCCATGATGCCGTCGTATGCGAACTGGTTGAAGATGGTGAGATTCTTGCGGTCAACCACAGTGCCGCTAGGATGACCACAGTAGTTGGTGTCCCATACAAAAGGAATGATGCCGTTGTGGACTGCATACCTACAGAGGGTCCAGTACCAGTCATAGATGCTGGCATTGTGCTTGTCTTGATCTTCACCTTCAGGCATTGTGCGCCATAGTGCGCCGTATTCTCCCAAAACAACGGGTATGCCTTTGGATGAGAATTTGGATTTCATCAGTCGCATTTGTGAAGCGGTGTAAGTCTCTTCCCAATTGCTGGTGTTATTGCGATTCGAGCCATTCACGTGGTTCTTTTCACCCCAATAGAATGTCGTTGGTCCCCAATCAGCATCTTTTTCCATCAAGCAGAAAGTGAAGGGAGAGTAATAGTGCACTTCGAGCATGAGTGCAGATGGAGTGGGGTCTTCAGGCATAGTGTAGTACTGGTAGGTCAGGTCGATGTTGGTGGTTGGTCCCTGCACCACAAGTACACGGGTTTTGTTGTTGCCTCCCGTTTGGCGGACTGCGTTCACAAATGTCTGTTCATATTTGATGAGGGTGGCGATATCTGCCTCCCTGTCCTTACTCTTGTCTCCTGCCGCGTCTGGTTCGTTCATTCCAGCAAACAGTAAGTGGTGGTCATAGTCACGGAAACGTGTGGCTATTTGCTTCCACATCAAGTTGAGGACGAAGCAGTTCTTGCTGACCGATGAGGGTGTCTGCTCCTCAAATGAACGCTCTATCCAGCCAAGGTCATAGTGGTCGTTGAGGACGACGTAAAGACTGTCCTTGATGCAGTAATCTACAATCTCCTGCACACGGTCCATCCATGCGGGGCTGATGTTGTAATTCGCATCCATGTGCACGAACCATGAACAAGGTATGCGTACGGAGCGGAATCCTAATTCTTTTACATAGTCGATGATTTTTTGAGTGGTTTTCGTTCCCTGCCAGGCTGTTTCATAGTCCAGTTCGTTGGTTATCCAACTGCAATCACCTGCTTCCAGGGTGTTGCCTAAATTCCAACCAGGCACCATGTCGGGCGCGATTTCCATAGCTGTTTGAGCCTGTGAAGTGAGACCACAGAGAGATAATAAAGAGGAAAGAATAAAAGTTTTGGTTTTCATATGGATGTGTGATAATTAGTTTCGTTATGGGGAAAGGACGTGTCTTATACGGAGTTTCGGACTTGATGCGTCGCTTTCTTAGTTTTGATGCAAAAGTAGTGATTCAAATCGAGAATTAGGGGAATTGATGTGCACGAAATGCGAAAAATTGTTTTCAAGACGAGAAAACCCACAAAGAAAACAATAGATGAATGAAAAGTAATTCGTACTTTTGTGTTGTGTTATGTGCGTTTCAAACCCAGAATAACTATCTTATCTATGTGTCGTTTTTATATCATCTTTGTTTATTTGCTGTCTGTCTTCCCCTTATCAATCTTCGGACAGTATAGCTTTCAGTCCCTAACCAGTGCCGACGGTTTGTCGAGCAGCTGCGTAAGGTGCATGAAAATTGACAGCAAAGGCTTCCTATGGATTGGAACCGATATGGGACTTGACCGTTACGATGGCTATCAAGTGGAATCCATGGGTGGTCTTTTAGGGGAGAAATGGCAATTCAGTACCATCGATGATTTACAGGAAGATGCAATGGGTAATTTGTGGATAGACTGTCAGCGTGCCAACCATATATATAATGTTAACACTCACATCACAGTTACCGATGTGCGCGAATGGCTCAAGACCTTGAAGATAGACGTGGGTGAGGATGTCTATAAAGTGAAAGTCGATGACAGCGGTTCACTGTGGGTGGTGCAACAGGAAAAGATCACACACTATGATTACAATACCGGACTTAGCAAGTCATGGGAGATACCCCAACTGGCTATCGACGATATCAATCTCTATGCCAGTACTGCTGCTGCTGATGTCTTGTTGCTGGCTGGAAGGAAAAAGGTTTTGCAATTCAATGCCACTAATGGGAAATTGGAGCAACTTGACTTGCCTGCTGATATGAGGCGGGAAGATAACATCTATGGCTCTTTCATCGATAGCGACCGGTCTATTTGGGTCTTTTCCATCATCGATGAGAAAATTTGCCGCTACACCATGGGGGGCAAAACCGTAAAGGAAATGATAACACTTCCTCAGAGTGACACTTTCAATTCACGCAACAACGCTATACGTGATATGATGGACGACGGGAGGGGTAATGTTTGGATTGCTACAGACCACAAAGGCATCTTCGTTTATCATAAACCGACAGGGGAGATGACACAAATCACCAGCCTCCCCAACGGACACAGCCAACTCAGTTCCAACAATGTCATCTCTTTGACCATCGACAAACAAGGCACAGTGTGGGCAGGTCATTTCCAGACAGGTATCTCATATACCAGCGCTAATTCAAGGATGTTCCAGAACAAAGGAATCCAATACGGAAATGTCAGCGCTCTTTTCTGCGACTCTAAGGGCCGCCGTTGGATAGGCACCGATGGCGGTGGACTTTACCTCGAGCATGAGGACGGAACCTATGAGAAAACGACTTTGCCCAGTATCATCGTCTCCAGCATTACTGAAGACGACAATGGCACCATTTGGGTGGGGTCATATAGTGAGGGACTTTTCCGTCAACTACCTGGTGGACGGTGGGAGCAGTTCGGATTGGCAAATGGTCGATTCCCTACTAACAATGTGTGGAAGATGATAAATGATGGAAAGGGGCATATTTGGTGCGCCTCGGCTGTTTCTCCACTCGTTAAAATAAATGCCAATACTTGCCAGTGGGAGGTGGTGAACGATGAGCGCGATTACAACATCCTGGGTACGGATTTCTGCATAGATGCTCGTGGTAATCTGCTGGTTTCTTCCACCTATGGACTAGTAATCATTAACGAAGGCAAAAGTCAACGACTCATCACCAATTTTCGAGGAACACAAGAGATGGTGCCTCGGATGGCCGAATCTATTTGCTACGACTCCAATAATGACTTGCTGCTGCTGGGACATAGGCAGGGTATCACCATCTTCGACATGAATCGTGATACGCTCTACATGGTCAGCAATCAAGTCAATGGAAGGGAAATCGATGTTCAGGACATTGTCCAGGACAAGAGAAATGTTTTCTGGGTCAGCACCACCAACGGCATCACAAGACTGAAAGTCAATCGTAAGAAGGATGGCTGCATTGAGTGGGAAATCAAGAACTATACAGCAAGAGAAGGACTGCAGACACCTTTCTTCAACGCCAACTCTTCGGCACTGACTAACGACGGACATGTGCTACTTGGAGGTTTTGAGGGTTATACGGTCATCAATCCTGACGAGACAGGATTGGTGACAGATAATCCCGGAGCTCCCGTCATCATCTCAGTAATGGCTGGCGACAGATATATCGATGCCAACGACGGGCGCATCGTTCTGAATCATGACGACACTCATCTCACTATCCGTTATTTCACTGGTATTCTCAACAATGCAAGCAGCGTGCGTTATGCCTATAAACTGGAAGGCATGATGAATCAGTGGAGATATACCGAGGAAAACCATATCACACTAGTGGGACTGGCTCCAGGTGACTATAAGTTGTTGCTCAGGTTGAGTGAGGACAACAACCAATTATGCCAACTATCCATCCACGTCAAAAGTCCTTTCTACCTGACAGGATGGGCTTTTATGGTCTATGCTCTCATGGCTTGTGTCGCGGGATATGTGCTCTGGCGACGAACACGGCGTAGGCAATTACGTGAGCTGCGTTTGCAGAAAGAAGATATGGAGCGACAAAAACAAGCCCAAATCACTGAAATGAAACTGCAGTTCTTCACCAATATCAGCCACGACCTGAGGACGCCACTCACACTCATCATCTCTCCAATTGACATGATTGTGAAGAAACTGGAAAACGGCCAGATGCCAGCCTCATTGTTGCCACAACTTAAGAACATACGTAAAAACGCACAGTTGTTGCTGAATCAGGTAGGCTCGTTGCTCGACTTCCGGCGTCTCGACGTAGGAGTTGAGAGACTCAATCCCTCGATATCCGATATCGTGGCCCAACTTGGTAGCATTTGCCTCTCTTTTGAAGATTATTCCAAGGAAAGGCGGATTCCGCTGGATTTTGAATGCAAAGAGAAGTCGTTCATGATGAAGTACGACAAGGAGAAGATGAGCAAGATACTCTACAACCTCCTTTCCAATGCCTTCAAGTTCACAGAAGAAGGCGAAAGCATCAGGGTCGGATTCTGGCACGACCAGCAGCAAGCCTTCATCGTTGTGGCAGACACGGGCAGAGGAATTCCCGATGCAGATAAATCAGGTGTTTTCAACCGTTTCTACAAGTCGGGAGCCAACGACCCTTCACAGACAGGTAGCGGTATAGGACTACATATTGTCAAGGAGTATGTGGGGCTGCATGGTGGTCAAGTCTCTGTGACGGACAACACCCCCAAAGGAAGCGTGTTCACTATCTCCATCCCCATTGTCATGCCATTTGAAAATGCTGAAGCAAACAGTCTGGTCACTTCCTCATGTAATGAGGATGCCAGCCAGAGGCCCTTAGTACTTGTGGTGGATGATAACCGCGAAATGCTCAACTTCATCAGCGACAGCCTCTTGGAGAACTACCGTGTACTTCAGGCCGAGAACGGACAGCAAGCACTCGACTTGTTGGCAAGCCAGGATGTGGCGCTCGTTGTCAGTGATGTGATGATGCCTGGTATCGACGGTTTTGAACTATGCCGCCGAATAAAAAGCGACATCAATACCTCACATATCCCCGTCATCCTGCTCACCGCCCGTACCACCGACGAGAGTAAGGTTAAGGGACTCCAACTTGGAGCCGACGACTATCTGACGAAGCCATTCAACATGGATGTGTTGCAGTTGCGTGTGAAAAAATTTATGGAATGGGCTGATTCCAGCCATCAAGACTTCAAAAAGAAGGTTGATATCAGTCCCAGCGAGATTACCATTACTCCACTTGATGAACAATTCATCCAGAAGGCCATCAAGACAGTGGAGGAACGTATGGCTGACACTGAATTCTCCGTTGAGGAACTGGGGAAGGAACTGGGTATGTCGCGTTCATTCCTTTATAAGAAACTTATGGCCATCACAGGTGTGGGACCCGCTGAATTCATACGCACCATACGCATTAAACGCGGCATGGCTCTTCTTGAACGGTCGCAGATGCAAATTTCCGAAATCGCCTATCAAGTGGGCTTCAACTCGCTCAAGAGTTTCACTATGAATTTCAAGGCTGAATACGGAATGACCCCCAGCGAGTATCTGAAAAACAGGAAAAAAGAATAGTGGAAACATTGATGCCTTTATCAGAAACGTTTTTTCTCATGGTTAATTCAACTTATTATATATATTTGCATCCGAAACTAATTAACACTAAATACAATGTTTATGGATAAAATGAAAAAGATGCTGTGCTTAGTCACAGTTTTGGTAGTGAGCAGCATCGCCACTGCCGCAGATTGGGACAAACCCGTTCCCATCGCCTCCGACCCCGTGAGTGGCGGAAGTTACTACATTTATGATTTTTCGCAAGAGAAGTTCTTCAATGCCGGAGAAATGACGCTGACACTATCGTCAGAAGGCACACCCATCACTTTCAAACAGAAAGACGATGGCGACTGGTTGCTTCAAGGTCCTATCGGCCACCTCTTTTCCGACCTTGATATGGTGGGATGCGATGCGGGTAGCGATGAATTCAATACCGCATGGTACATCGAGAAGCAGACTGCAGGAACTTATTACTTCCGTCC
>JAFXVU010000216.1 GCA_017534705.1 Bacteroidaceae bacterium | reverse complement strand
GGGCGGGTTTGTATTTCCGTATCGTACGGCGGTCTTTGATTCTTGTCATAATGTAACTTTTATGTTAAACTTTTACTCTTACAAAGTTAGCAAAGTCTCAGTTAATGAACAAATTATAGACAGATAAAATGTACCAGAAAATAACTTTTTGGGAAACTTTTCCACCAATAGACATTTTCAAGTACTTGATTACATGATACTTACGTTTCAAAATGGGAAATTTTCATCTCAGGGCTGAATTTTGTTGTCGAAATATTTTGCCATATCACAAAAGATGTGTAGTTTTGCAAAGATGTTTGATTATTGTATTTGTTGAAGCTTTCTTCTTTCTTACACCATGTGGACGCGATAGTCGTGTCCCTATTATCGATTGCCATCAACACAGTCGATATGCAGAGACAATAAAATAAAGTCGAACCTAACAGAAAAACCAAAAAGAAAGACATGATGGAACCAAAACCTACGTACACCTACGAAGACGCATTCCGTGCATCCCTTGAATACTTCGGAGGTGATGAATTAGCCGCCCGTGTATGGGTGAACAAATACGCGATGAAAGACTCGTTCGGAAACATCTACGAACGTTCGCCCGAAGACATGCACTGGCGTCTGGCTAACGAAATAGCGCGTATCGAACGGAAATACCCCAACCCGATGTCAGCACAGGAGCTGTTCGACCTCATGAACCATTTCCGCTACATCGTACCCGCTGGCAGTCCCATGACGGGCATCGGAAACGACTTCCAGATCGCTTCGCTCTCGAACTGCTTCGTGATTGGGCTGGACGGCGATGCCGACTCCTACGGTGCCATCATCCGTATCGACGAGGAACAGGTACAGTTGATGAAACGACGCGGAGGCGTGGGACACGACCTGTCACACATCCGGCCCAAAGGCACACCCGTGAAGAACTCAGCACTGACCTCCACTGGACTTGTCCCATTCATGGAGCGCTACTCCAACTCCACTCGAGAGGTGGCTCAAGACGGCCGTCGCGGAGCGCTGATGCTCTCCGTGAGCATCAAGCATCCCGACTCGGAGTCGTTCATCGACGCCAAGATGACCGAAGGTAAGGTTACAGGAGCCAACGTTTCGGTGCGTATCGACGACGAGTTCATGAACGCTGCCATCAACAACCGACCATACATCCAGCAGTTCCCCATCAACAGCGACGACCCGATGGTGTCGAAGGAAATCGATGCCTCTGCCTTGTGGAAGAAAATCGTTCACAACGCATGGAAGTCGGCTGAGCCTGGCGTCCTGTTCTGGGACACCATACTCCGTGAGTCAGTACCCGACTGCTATGCCGACCTGGGCTACAGAACCATCTCCACCAACCCCTGCGGAGAAATACCGCTGTGCCCTTACGACTCCTGCCGACTGCTGGCCATCAACCTCTATTCCTACGTCGACAACCCCTTCACAAAGCAAGCCTCATTCAACTGGGAGAAATTCCGCGACCATGTGGGAAAGGCACAGCGAATCATGGACGACATCATCGACCTTGAGCTGGAGAAGATTGAGCTCATCATGCAGAAAGTCGACTCCGACCCACAAAGCGAAGAGGTAAAACGCGCTGAACGTCATCTCTGGGAGAAGATATACGACAAGAGCAGCAAGGGACGCCGCACAGGTGTGGGCATCACTGCTGAGGGCGACATGATTGCCGCCATGGGATTGACCTACGGCACCCCGGAGGCCACCTACTTCTCAACTGAGGTACACAAGAACGTGGCTTTGGAGGCCTACCGCTCCTCTGTGAACATGGCAAAGGAACGCGGCTCGTTCGCCATCTATGACGCTGAACGCGAGAAACTCAACCCCTTCATCAACCGCTTGAGGAGTGTTGACTCCGCTCTTTATGAAGAGATGAAGAAGTACGGACGCCGCAACATCGCATGTCTGACCATCGCACCGACGGGCACAACCAGCCTGATGACACAGACCACTTCCGGCATTGAGCCTGTCTTCATGCCCGTCTATAAACGCCGTCGTAAAGTGAACCCCAACGACACCAACGTGCATGTCGATTTTGTGGATGAAACTGGAGATTCCTTCGAGGAATATCTGGTCTATCACCCCAAGTTCATCACTTGGATGAAAGTCAACGGCTACGACCCCTCCATCCGTTACACCCAGGCCGAGATTGACGCCATCGTCCAGAAGTCACCTTACTACAAGGCCACAGCCAACGATGTGGATTGGCTGGAGAAGGTGAGGATGCAAGGTGCCATCCAGAAGTGGGTGGACCACAGCATCAGCGTGACCATCAACCTCCCCAACAACGTGAGCGAGGAGTTGGTCAACCAGCTCTACGTGGAGGCTTGGAAATGCGGTTGCAAAGGATGCACAGTCTATCGCGACGGCTCACGTTCAGGTGTGCTCATCTCAGCAAAGAAGAAAGAGGACAAGAAAGACTGCAACTGCATGCCCGAAGTGGTGGAGGTACGTCCGAAGAGCCTGGAGTGCGATGTGGTTCGCTTCCAGAACAACAAGGAGAAATGGGTGGCTTTCGTTGGACTGCTCAATGGTTATCCTTACGAGATTTTCACAGGTGTGCTCGACGACGAGGACGGCATCGCACTGCCAAAAACAGTGTCGAAAGGACATATCATCAAGAACATCGGCGAGGACGGCGTGAAGCGCTACGACTTCCAGTTCGAAAACCGCAGAGGATACAAGACTACCATCGAGGGATTGTCGGAGAAATTCAACAAGGAATACTGGAACTACGCCAAACTCATCAGTGGTGTGTTGCGCTACCGTATGCCTTTGATTCATGTGCTGAAACTGGTGAACACTCTCGACCTCGAGAGCGCGAACATCAACACCTGGAAGACGGGTGTGGAACGAGCACTGAAGAAGTACGTGACCGACGGCACCGAGGCCAAGGGACAGAAATGTCCCGTCTGCGGACATGAGTCACTGGTCTATCAGGAAGGCTGCCTCATCTGCAAGCATTGCGGCAACTCACGTTGCGGATAACCCGCCAAAATCAAGTCACAGCCCTTTGGGGAGTGATTGTTGACACATTAAAAAACAGTAGTTTATGGAATCCACCATCCTACTTACCAACGTCCGCTTCCACGCCTTTCATGGGGTGATGCCCCAGGAAAGGACCGTGGGAGCGGACTTCACGTTAAGCCTCCGACTGGAGGCCGACGTGTGGAACGCTGTATGGACCGACGAACTGGCTTCTACCATCAGTTATGCCGATGTTTATGAAATAGCGGCTGAAGAAATGAACCGCCCATCCGCATTGTTGGAACATGTGGCTGGACGTATCGTCCTACATTTGTTCAACTCCTTCCCTACCCTTCATTCTATTTATATCCGTCTGCTGAAGGACAACCCTCCTGTGGGTGCCCAATGCGACGGAATGGGTGTGGAATTGACCGTCAGCAGAGCAGAAATTGCCAATAAATTATCTATTTAGCATCCTTTCATGACTTTTTCGGGAGAAAGGATGGTTCTATATCATTTTTTTTTGTTATTTTTGCATTTGTGTTTTTTCATAAGGCTGTTTCCTGTGCTCTTTTTCATGTTTATTGGCACAGACAATCATCCACTATTCATTTGACTCGACATAACTAAACCTTCATAAAACAACAATGAGTCCATTACAAACAAAGAAAATGACCAATTACCGTTGGGTGATATGCGCGATGCTGTTCTTCGCCACAACGGTGAACTATCTCGACCGTCAGGTCTTGTCGCTCACCTACCCAGGTACAGGCGGCATTCAGGAGGAATTCGGTTGGAGCGATGAGAACTACGGTACCATCACCTCCATCTTCTCCATCGTCTATGCCGTGTGCATGTTGTTCGCAGGCAAGTTCATCGACTGGATGGGCACCCGTAAAGGCTATCTGTGGAGCATCTTTATCTGGAGCACAGGCGCTGTGCTGCACGCATTCTGCGGTATTGCCACCAGCGGTATCGTCTGTGGCGAGTGGTTCCAGGGCTTTGAGGGCGCTCTCGAGACATTGCGTGCGTTCCGCGCTTCCGGTGCCGCCAATGCCGCTCTGTTGATTTCCACCAGGAGTGTGTGGCTCTTCCTTGGTGCCCGCTGCTTGCTCGCCCTTGGTGAGGCTGGCAACTTCCCCGCTGCCATCAAGGTGACTGCCGAGTACTTCCCGAAGAAAGACCGTGCTTACGCCACCGCCATCTTCAACAGTGGTGCCAGTGTGGGTGCGCTGATTGCTCCGTTCACCATCCCTATCCTCGCCAAGTTCTTCGGCTGGGAAATGGCATTCATCGTCATCGGTGCACTGGGCTACATCTGGATGGCTTTCTGGATTTTCCTCTACAAGAAACCAGCCAACAATCCTCGTGTGAACGACGTGGAGTTAACCTACATCAACCAGGACGCTGAAACCGACGGCGACCCGAAAGACGCCAACGACGAAGGTCCTCAAATCAGTTTCCTGAAGTGCTTCACCTACCGTCAGACTTGGGAGTTTATCGTGGGTAAGTTCATGACCGACGGTGTATGGTGGTTCTTCCTCTTCTGGACGCCTGCATACCTCAAGGCTCAGTTCGACATCAACCCCACCGACACGGAGGGTATGGTGCTGATCTTTGCGCTCTACCTCATCACGATGTTGAGTATCCTCGGTGGTAAGTTGCCAACAGTGTTCATCAACCAAGGCATGAATCCATACGCTGGCCGTATGCGCGCCATGCTCATCTTCGCGTTCTTCCCACTGCTGGTGCTCCTAGCACAGCCATTGGGTAAGTTCTCGCCTTGGTTGCCCATCATCATCATCGGTATCGCTGGAGCCGCACATCAGAGTTGGTCGGCCAACATCTTCTCCACCATCGGTGACATGTTCCCCAAGTCGGCCATCGCCACCATCACAGGTATCGGCGGTATGGCAGGTGGTATTGGTTCCTACTTCATCCAGCAGGGTGCAGGTAGCCTCTTCACTTACGCTGAGAAACAGGGTGAGGCATTCACATTCGCAGGTTTCTCGGGCAAGCCCGCAGGTTACTTCATCATCTTCTGCATCTGCGCTGTGGCTTACTTGGTGGGTTGGATCATCATGAAGATTCTCGTTCCTAAGTACAAGCCCATTATCGTAGAATAAGAGCTGCTGCGACGAAAGAATAAACGGCCGCGGATTCATCATCTGGTTTTGATGAACCCGCGGTTGTTTTTTATTTGCACAAAAAAAATAGCAAACAGTTCTTGTATTTTTATGCGTAATTCCATGCAAAAAACTAGGCTTTTCCGCATAAAAAGTGACGTTTTTTGTATTTTTTTGAATATGAAAGCCTATAAATTTCATTGTTTCAGAGAAAAATCGTAACTTTGTGGGCGATAACAGCATGATTGGACACCCACAAACGGTGTTGGGTTTTGATTACCGTTTGGAAAGGTGACAACAGCAAGGCTTTAAGGTAAAAGTATTTTTAATAAGGTTAGGATAATCAATAAATTAACATTATAACATCGTACAGATATGGAAAATTTACCCGAAGCGTTCAAACTGCTTGTAGTCGGAATGCTCACAGTTTTCTGCATTTTGCTCATCGTCATCTATTTTGGCAAACTACTCATTGCATTAGTGAATAAGTATGCACCTGAGGAAGTCGCCAAACCAGCCAAGGCCGCGCTCAAGAGCACGCCTTCCGCAGCGGTTGACCAACAAACCATGAGCATCATCCAGGCCGCCGTGAGCCAACTGACCGGTGGAAAAGGAAAAGTCTCCAAAGTGGAGAAGGTTAATTAAGAATCAGTAATTAACATTTAATCATTTTGATATTAAGAATTCAATCAAATATACAGAAATGAAAGAAGTGAAGTTTAGTTTGGTCTTCCGCGATATGTGGCAGAGTGCTGGCAAGTACCAGCCACGCGTTGACCAACTCGTGAAAGTAGCGCCAGCCATCATCAGGATGGGTTGTTTCGACAGAGTAGAGACCAATGGTGGTGGTTTCGAGCAGGTGAACCTGCTCTACGGCGAGAACCCTAACACAGCAGTTCGTGCATTTACCAAACCTTTCCATGAGGCTGGCATCCAGACCCACATGCTCGACCGCGCGCTCAACGCCCTCCGCATGAGCCCCTGCCCCAAGGACCTGCGCCAGCTGTTCTACAAAGTGAAGAAAGCTCAAGGCACCGACATCACCCGCATCTTCTGTGGTCTGAACGATGCACGCAATATCATACCCTCTATCAAATACGCAAAGGCTGCAGGCATGATTGCTCAGGCATCACTTTGCATGACACACTCCCCCATCCACACAGTGAAATACTATGTGGACTTGGCCAAGCAGTTGATTGACGCTGGCGCCGACGAAATCTGCCTGAAGGACATGGCTGGCATCGGACGCCCCGACAGCCTCGGCAAGATTGTGGCTGGTATCAAGGCTTACAAGAAAGACATTATCGTGCAATACCACAGCCACTCTGGACCAGGCTTCAACATGGCTTCCATCCTCGAGGTCTGCAAGAACGGCTGCGACTACGTAGATACAGCAGTGGCTCCTTTGGCTTGGGGTACAGGACACGCCGACATCATCGCCGTACAGGAGATGCTGAAGGACGCTGGCTTCAAGGTGAAGGACATCAACATGGAGGCCTACATGGAAGTGCGCAGCCAGATTCAGGCCATGATGGACGACTTCCTCGGCTACTACTGCCCTGAACTCAACCGCATCAACAACTCACTGCTCGTGAAACCAGGTCTGCCCGGTGGTATGATGGGTTCTTTGATGACCGACCTGGAGGAGAACCTGACCTCACTGAACAAATGGAAAGTGAAGCACGGACAGAAAGAGCTGACTACCGACGAGATTCTCATCAAACTCTTCGACGAGGTGGCTTACGTATGGCCCAAGGTGGGCTATCCCTGCCTTGTGACACCCTTCAGCCAGTACGTGAAGAACCTGGCCTTGATGAACGTCATCCAAATGGAGAAAGGCAAGGAACGCTGGTCGATGATTGCCGACACCATCTGGGACATGATTCTCGGCAAGGCTGGCAAGCTACCTGGTGAAGTGGCTCCCGAACTGGTGGAGATGGCCAAGGCTGAAGGACGCGAGTTCCTGACTTCCGACCCACAGGAGAACTATCCCGACGACCTCGACGACTACCGCAAGAAGATGGAGGAGAAAGGATGGCCACTGGGCGAGGACGATGAGGAACTCTTCGAGTACTCCATGCACCCCACACAGTACGAG
>JAFXVU010000215.1 GCA_017534705.1 Bacteroidaceae bacterium | reverse complement strand
CACCACCATCACCATCATCATCATGATGGCGGCGAAGTGGAGGAATATGGTATCGGCACCTATGTCTATTTCCGTCGCAAGCCATTGGACTTGACTTTGTTTGACGATTTTGTGGCTCGCCGTTGGCCAAAGAATGTAATACGCGCCAAAGGCATCTGCTACTTCAAGAGCGACTATGACATCTGCTATGTCTTCGAGCAAGCAGGCAAACAAGTCCAACTCAGGAATGCAGGTCAATGGTACGCCACTATGCCCAAACCTGAACTAGAGTATTTTCTGAGCCAGAATCCCGACGCAGCCCGCGACTGGGACGATCATTATGGCGACCGTATGCAGAAACTGGTCTTCATAGGTCAGCATCTCGACAAAGACTACATTGAGCGTGAACTCGATGCTTGCTTAGAGAAATAACCTGAATTCAGTTGTTTATAAACAAGTAGGCCATGGACACCATGACTAAGGCACAACGCAGGAAGTGTATGCAAAGCATTCACTCAAAGGACACCCGTCCGGAGATGATTGTGCGCAAGTTCCTGTTCAGTCATGGCTATCGCTACCGCTTACACGTGAAAACGCTACCGGGGCATCCCGACATCGTGATGCGCCGGTGGCGTACTATTATATTAGTAAACGGTTGTTTTTGGCATGGTCATACCGACTGTACCATGTTCCGGATGCCACGCAGTAATGTGGACTTCTGGAAAGCGAAAATTGAGCGCAACCGTTTACGTGACCTTCGCGACCGCCTGGCTCTGCGCGACATGGGTTGGCACGTAATCACGCTGTGGGAATGTCAGCTCAAACCCAAAGTTCGTGAGGAGAACCTCCAAGGCTTGCTCTATACACTCAACAAGATTGCTCTTGACGACATGCGACATGGCGACTATCAACCATATTCTTTCCCAGAGGAAGAAACACCTATGGTGGCTGCGGAAGATGAGTTTGGGGTTTAGACATTAGAATGGTAATGGCCATAAGGCTTTAAGAACTTTAATCTAAAAGGGGAAAAAAGAAAAAAGTTATCAAAACAGCAAAAAAACTGACTTTTTTCTTGGAATTTGAAAAAATAGTGCTAATTTTGCACACGAAAAAGAAAAGACTGTATATGAACAAAACTTTTGCTGCATACTATTATTCTTTTTACTTTTACTTTAGCAATAAAGAAGAGCGGGATAATGTATGTGCATAGTCAAATAAGATAACGCATCAAGAATAACAATACAATTACATGAATCCCGCTCAACAGGCGGGATTTTTTATTTCTGTGCGGAAGGAAGAGACATCATCAGATTTCAAACAACACAAACACAAAATAAAACACTAAAAATGAGAAAAGTTGCGATACAAGGCATTGTCGGTTCTTATCACGATATAGCCGCCCATAAATTCTTCGGAGAAGAGGAAATCGAATTAGTCTGCTGCGACACATTCGAGGACGTCTTCAAAGAAATGCACCAGGACAGCAACGTGATTGGCATGATTGCTATCGAGAACACGATTGCGGGCAGTTTGCTCCACAACTATGAGTTGTTGCGCGAAAGCGGTATGTCGATAGTCGGCGAACACAAACTGCGTATCTCTCATAGTATTCTATGCTTGCCTGAAGACGATTGGGATGACATTCAGGAAGTGAACAGTCATCCTGTGGCGTTTATGCAATGTCGCGACTTTCTCAACCGTCATCCAGAAATGAAGATAGTGGAAGCCAACGACACTGCGGGAAGCGCTGAGTTAATCAGCCGTAAGCAACTGCATGGTCATGCCGCTATTTGCTCCAAATTCGCTGCCCCCATCTATGGCATGAAAGTGTTGGAAGAAGGCATAGAGACCAACAAGCACAACTTCACCCGTTTTCTTGTGATTAGTGACCCATGGCTGGCTGACAGTATCTGCATGCCCAACAAGTCTAACAAGGCCAGTATCGTGTTCAGCCTCCCACATTCTGAAGGCAGTCTATCGCAAGTGCTCTCTATTTTCTCATTCTACCGAATCAACCTTACTAAAATTCAGTCGTTACCCATCATTGGGAGGGAATGGGAATACATGTTTTATGTTGATGTCACCTATGACGACTACACTCGATACCGTCAATCAATTGACGCAACCCGACCACTGACAAAACAATTCAAAATATTAGGAGAATACAAAGATGGAAAATCAAGTTTATAACACCGCGATTCAACCCGCCGACCGCATCCGCACGGTCAAAGAATACTATTTCAGCACCAAACTGAAGGAGATAGCACGTTTGAATGCTGAAGGGAAGGACATCATTAGTCTGGCCATAGGCAGTCCCGACATGCCTCCCTCATCCGAGACAATAGAAAAACTATGTGAGGTGGCACGCAACCCAGAAGCCCACGGCTACCAGCCCACAGTGGGAACACCAGAACTCCGCAAGGCTATGGCCGGTTTTTACAAACGGTGGTATGATGTGGACCTCGACCCCGCCTCTGAGATTCAGCCGCTGATAGGCTCGAAAGAGGGAATCCTTCATGTGACCCTTGCACTTGCCAACCCAGGCGACAAGGTGTTGGTTCCGAATCCAGGTTACCCAACCTACACTTCTCTCAGTCGATTGCTGGGTCAGGAGGTTGTTTATTACAATCTTAAGGAAGAGAACGGATGGCAACCCGACTTCGCCGAACTGGAATCGATGGACTTGAGCGGGGTGAAGTTGATGTGGACCAACTATCCTCACATGCCGACAGGTGGACGAGCCACCCGTGAGTTATATGCCCGCATCGTAGATTTCGCCCGTCGTCACAATATTGTTGTAGTCAACGACAACCCCTACAGTTTCATCTTGAACGAAGGCGAGCGTCTGAGCATCCTACAAGTGCCCCATGCCAAGGAATGGTGCATTGAGTTCAACTCCATGAGTAAGAGCTACAACATGCCAGGCTGGCGTATCGGTATGCTCGCCACCAACTCCACCTTCGTGAACTGGATACTGCGTGTGAAGAGCAACATTGATTCAGGAACCTTCCGCGCCCTTCAACTGGCCGCAGTCAAAGCATACGACAACAGTGACGAATGGCATTATCAAGCCAATGTGTTGAATTACAAGAACCGCCGCAAAATAGCAGAGGAAATTATGCAAGCTATAGGCTGTACTTTCGACCCCAACCAGACAGGTATGTTCCTTTGGGGAAGAATACCAGATGAAATAAAGAATGTGGAAGACCTGACAGAGAAAGTACTCCATGAGGCGAGAGTGTTCATCACTCCTGGTTTCATTTTCGGCAGCAACGGAGAGCGCTATGTGCGCATCTCACTCTGTGCCAAGGATGACAAGATGCTTGAAGCACTCAAGAGAATAAAGGATGTATTCAAATAAAAAGAAACAAAAAAACAACAAAATATATGGAATTAAATATCAAGCCATTAGGTCTGCCAGGAGAAGACAAGCGTCCATTGGTGATAGCAGGTCCCTGTAGCGCAGAAACAGAAGAACAAGTGATGACAACCGCCCGTCAGTTGTCGAAGTTCGGTATCAAGATCATGCGTGCCGGTGTATGGAAACCCCGCACCAAACCAGGCGGTTTTGAAGGTCATGGTGAGAAAGCGCTTCCTTGGTTGAAACGAGTCAAGGAAGAGACAGGCATGCTCATCGCCACGGAGGTTGCCACTCCCTACCACGCAGAAAAAGCACTGGAAGCAGGAGTTGATGTATTGTGGGTAGGTGCACGTACAACCGCCAATCCATTCGCTGTTCAGGAACTCGCCGACTCACTTCGTGGTGTGGATGTGCCTGTGCTGGTCAAGAACCCCGTCAATCCGGACTTGGAGTTGTGGATCGGTGCTCTGGAGCGCATCAACGGTGCTGGTATCACACGTTTGGGTGCTATTCACCGTGGTTTCTCCTCATACGACAAGAAGATTTACCGAAACCTGCCCATGTGGCAGATACCCATCGAGTTGCGTCGTCGCATTCCCAACATCAAACTCATCAACGACCCCAGTCATATTGGTGGACGCCGCGACCTCATCGCACCCTTGTGCCAGCAAGCCATGGACCTTGGCTTCGATGGTCTGCTTGTAGAAAGCCATTGCTCGCCCGACGAGGCTTGGAGTGATGCCAAACAACAAGTGACACCTGAGATTCTCGACTACATTCTCAACCTCCTTGTCATCCGTGAAGAAATCACCACTACTGAGAGCATCACGATGTTGCGTCGTCAGATTGACGAATGCGACGACCTGCTCATCGACACATTGGCCAAACGTATGCGTATTTCCCGCGAGATTGGTCAGTACAAGAAAGAGCATGGAATGAATATCGTACAGACTAGCCGTTACTCAGAGATTATTGACAAGCGCGGTGCACAAGGCAGTCTGTGTGGCATCGACCCCGAATGTATCAAGCGAATATTCGAAGCCATACACGAGGAATCAGTGAACCAGCAAGTTCAGGTGATGAACAGGAACTGATTAGATTTAAGAGATAAAGACCTTAAAAGACTTAAGGACATTAAAGAATTTAAGTGCCGCCAGAAGTTCGTCTTTTTCCAGAAGACGCTCTTCGGCTTTAAGAAGAATAGTATTTACAATTGATATAGAATCATTGAAAAAAGACTGT
>JAFXVU010000214.1 GCA_017534705.1 Bacteroidaceae bacterium | reverse complement strand
AGTTGATAGTGGTAAAATACAATTGCAAAGATACGAACTATTCAACAATAATCATCTTCGTTAGACGGAAGATGAACACAAAACAACCATCATTTGAAAAGATAAAACCATATATCAAACAGAGAAGCATTGATTGAAACCCATCGCAATGTCATGAATGATTATGGTTCATATACGGGGGCGCCTAATGTTTTCTTGCCGTTAAGAATATAGATGTCTTTAGGGCGTGTGGCTTCTTTATGACGGCTGAAAACAGGACGACCGCTGAGGTCGTAAGTATGCCCCTTTACCCTGTCGGTGATGATTTCATTGACTCCATTAGCTTGCTGCTTAGCAACATAAATATCCTTTGGCTCATTGAGAATGATGATGCTGTCGCTCAACACATCGATGTCATAAGAGACTTTCAGATGATATTTACCTGCGGGAAGTTTCACTGTTTTTCGACTGAAAGTGCGAGTGATGGTTTCTCCTCGAGGAATATACATGCCGATGTCGTTAAGCAGGTATAATGTGCCAACAAGGTCTTCACAATAGAAAATCAGCCTTCCAAAGTAATCCGCGCCATCGTTCCTGATGGACAAAGAATAAGCCGCTTCTTTATACTGAATCAACGTGTCGGGGAAATTCAGGTCGACGAGCGACAATGAGGCTTGGCTCTCCTCTGCAGCAGTAATCGTCACTAGGTCACCCCCAACTCTCACATTAGCATAATTTGGTGTCCCGATAGTGGTTTTCGCTTCCTTCCATTCTCCATTGTCGTCGTACACCACACACAGTCGATAAGTACCAACTGCCACATCGGCAGGTATGGAAAATGTCAGGGTATCAGTATAAGAAGTGTCGGTAATCTCCTCCAAATCGAACTTTCTGTCGTAATAGGCAAGACGAGCCACTACACCGTCGTTGTCCATCAGAGCCAATGCGGTTTTTCCTTCGTTTTCCGTCCAGCCGATATTGCAGAGGTTGTGGGTAGCCACACTCAACTCACCAGCCCTTAGAGACTCGCCATTCAGAATTGCAATATGCGACAAGGCGAAAAGATGGGTTTGCTGACTGCCCTGCTCAGCGGGTTTCACACCCACAATGGCCATCTGCAGAAGGTTCATGCCTCCCTCAGGATTATCTTTGTCATACCATTCAGGCTGGTCGGGCGACATGATTTCCAAGTCGTAGTAAGCATTGGTATAACCAGTCATGCCCCAATCGAAATGAAACATACCATTCTCGTCGTAACCATCGCAGACAAAAGCATGTGCGAGACTGATGGACCATCCACTATACAGGATAGGACGTCCTGCCGCCAGTTCTTCCATGAACATATTGCGCCATTCGTATGGTTGGTAGAAAGAATGGTAGTACATCTGCATGCCTGCGTCGTAGCCGAAAAACTCGTATAGCGACTGTACCTGATATATGGGACGCGCTCCGCTTTCAAGGGTACCATATCGCATCCGGCAAGCTATACCACAGTCGCTCATCAACAAAGCCACAGCGTCTGCCTCCTTATCGGAGAATCCCTCATCGTATCGGTAGAGCATATTATCCCAATCATAGCGATGGGCACTGAAGTCAGCAGTCAGTTCCTGATTGCAACCGAGACGGTCTGTGTAAGTGAAAGAACCAGTACCCACCACAGGCCAACGATGATAGTGCATCACCTGTGCTTGTGCTGTAGCCACACAACCCGTCACACACCTGACGCTGTCCTTCAAAGGGCATAGGCGGTTAAAAGGATCTTTCTGGTCCCATATATTCGGTAACAATGGTTCAACCCTATCAGGAAGACCTGCCCTACGAGGAAGAAATCGTTGTGCTGTTCTGGACTTTCCATTTACGACATTCCTGACGTATGAAGATAGATTACGCATCACCATCTCACCGACACTGCCTTTTTCGGGTTCTTGGTAATTACCTTCAAAAGAATACCCTAAGATTGGCTTACATTTATCATCTCCACTTACTATAATAAATCCTTGATTATCAGATAAGTTGAATATATATATTAAAGTATTACTTAAAGTCTCGTTCAAATTGTCTTTAGCAGTTTCTGGCACATATTGGTTAAGGCGAATGTGTTTTGCCATTCTTCCATTTACATATCCATCGTCATGATGAAGCATGAAATCCATCGCAATAGCTCTTGCCTCTTCCACATCAATTGGATGAGCAAATGAGCTTAAACACATGGTCGTGAACAAGAGGACAAGTGGCAGTTTTATCATACCCATATTACAAAAGTGTTTTTGATAGGTTTGTGAAAAACAGTGATTATCCTGCAACAGCGTGGCACTTCAACAAGAAATCAGGGCATTAACTGTTTGAATTCAGGAGGCAGGGGTATCTCGAATTTTAAGTGTTCGTGTGTCACAGGATGAGTGAATTCCAATTTATAAGCATGTAGCATGATACGCCCCACAGGGTTCTCTGTGGCGCCGTATTTGCTGTCACCGACGATGGGATGACCAATGTCCTTCATATGTACACGTATTTGGTTCTTGCGTCCCGTGTCGAGTTTCAGCTCTATGAGTGTGTATTTATCGTTGCGTTGATTTACTCTGTAGTTGGTGACGGCTTGGAGTCCACCATTATCCACCGGACTCGACTCCATGGTGAAATTCTTGCCCTCGGTCAGCCACGATATGATTGTGCCAGCGTTCTTCTCCACATTTCCTTCAAGAATGGCGGCATAACGACGGTCAGAAACGATGTCATGCCAGTTATCGATGAACTGTTGCTGCACTTCTCTGTTCTTGGCAAACACCAACAGACCGGATGTCTCCCTGTCGAGACGGTGAACCAAATGCACACTGAATGACTGACTCTTGTGTTTCACATATTCGTTGAGAATTTTCTTCACGGAGTTCATTCTCGCCCCACGAGGTTCAGAGGTGACTATTCCCACTTGCTTTTCAACCACTATCAAAAACATGTCCTCATAGACCACGCTTACGAAGGGATTACGCAACTCATATACGTTCCTGCGTTTAATAATCTGGACGAGTTGTCCTTTTTTCAAAGGATAGTTGTACTGAGTAGTGATTTTATTGTCAACATACACCATACGGTGGGTTAGCACTTCCTTTACCTTGGTCCTGCTCGCTCCTTGCATTGCCTTCATGAGAAATTCCATCAACGGCATGTCTTCATCAACGTGATAATCAATGTAGTGGTTGGATTGCCGGCGGTTGTAGAACTCTTTGGTTGCTTTATTGTCTTTTTTTGCCATAATATTCAAATCACATTATAATGCTTAGATTAATAGGAAGTTAACACATACTTTCTCTTCTTTCTAGCAGAACGACATTCTCCACATGATGGGTGTGAGGAAACATGTCGACAGGTTGAACTGCTGTCACCTTATAGTCCTTGTCGAGCAACTGCAGGTCGCGTGCTTGTGTCGCAGGGTTGCAACTGACATAAACAATGCGTTCGGGACCTGCGAAAAGAATGGTGTTCACCACATCAGTATGCATACCGGCGCGTGGAGGGTCAGTAATAATCACATCAGGACGACCGTAGGTGTTGATGAAATCCTTGTTGAGGATATCCTTCATGTCGCCAGCGAAGAAGAGGGTGTTGTCAATACCATTGATTTCAGAGTTCTTTCTGGCGTCGACAATGGCTTCAGGTACATATTCTATGCCGATGACCTTGCGAGCCTGATGAGACACGAAATTGGCAATGGTTCCAGTACCTGTGTAGAGGTCATACACCAGTTCATGGCCTGTAAGCCGCGCGAAATCACGAGCCACTTTATAAAGGTTGTAAGCTTGCTCTGTGTTCGTTTGGTAAAAGGATTTAGCGCCCACTTTGAACTTCAAGTCTTCCATTTCCTCATAGATATGGTCCTTGCCCTTGTATATTATGACTTCCTGGTCGCCAAAAGTATCATTGAACTTATGGTTATCGACATAGAGCAATGAAGTAATCTCAGGGAAGTTCTTTTCCATGTGACCCAAAAGCCCTTCAAGCTGGTTCTTGTCGTCGTCTGAATCTATCTGCACTTGCAGAAGGAGCATCAGTTCTGAGGTGTTGGAAGTACGAATCATCATATTGCGCAACAATCCTTGATGCTGACGGAAGTCATAAAAACTAAGGTGATTAGCTAGGGCATAATCACGGATGGCGTTTCGCAGATGATTGTTGATGTCGTCCATAAGGAAACACTGGTCGATATCGAGTATCTTGTCGAACGCTCCATTGATGTGGAATCCTACGGCATTCATCTGGTCATAGACCACGTTGGCTTCAATTTCCTCTTCAGTCAACCACCTTTTGTTCGAGAAACCGAATTCCAGTTTGTTGCGGTAACATGTGGTTTTTTCAGAACCGATTATGGGCAAGACTGGAGGCAATTCCACCTTACCTATACGAGTGAGGTTGTCCACAACCTGCTGTTGCTTAGCCTTGAGTTGCTCAGCATATTTCAAGCACTGCCATTTGCATCCTCCACAGATGCCGTAGTATTTACAGAAAGGCTGTGCCCGCAGTTCCGATTTTTTGTGGAATGCAACAGCCACAGCTTCCATATAGCTGTGTTTCTTGCGTTTTACTTGAGCATCGATAACATCGCCAGGTACCACGTAAGGCACAAACACCACCTTGTCATCAACTCTTGCCAAAGCATTGCCTTCTGCGGCTATAGCTGTAATTTCTATGTTTTCTAATAAGGGCAGCGGTTTCTTTTTGCGCATGTTAATACTTGTTTTTTCAGACCTGTCAGAACTGACTGGTTCAAACTAGTCAATTAGAACGAATAAGCTATACCGAATGTGAAGTTCTCATTGAACTGGAAGTATCCGAGGTTGCTGTCGTAGTAGTCACGGGAGCGGTTGTCATCGAATCTCCAGAGCGTGAAGAGTTGTGCGGAGATGAAACGGCTGAATTTAAATTCGAACTTGTTCTCAAACTCACCTTCGGCGTATTTGTAACTGGTAAAGTAGTAGAAGCGACTGGTCCATGTTAGGTTTTTAGCCAAGTGATAAGTGAGGTTGGCTTCAATTTTCGAACCTATGTCGTGTGTGCAATCCTCTCCAACCATGTTGAAGACGGCGTGTATATTCTCATCATCGCTGCCGATATAGCGCATCTTGTAAGAAAAAGGAAGAAGGGCGAGCGAGAAAGCGTTGTCGTTCTTAAGCGCTGGTTTGAAGTCCATACCGATAGAGGCGAAGAAATCAAAAGGCGCGAAGAAAGCGCCGAAGCGCCTGCGGTCGTTGGTACGGTAGGAAGGCATGAACTGCGTCTGCGCTTCCACAGATGCTGTATAGAACCATGACTTGGCAGCCTTGATACCGAGCTTTGAACGAGCATAAAGTTTATCGTTGTTGGTAAGGAAGGTGTGGCAAGTGTCACTGGGAGCAGTTATAAACCCAAGCCTCATTTCCAGTTTGTTGTCCCACTGCAACCTTCTCTGGTTATCGTAGTTGGCCTCGACAATAATGGAGGCGAGCATGGACTGAGTGTTGTTGCCTCCCTTATACCAGTTGTCAGAGAAGTAGTTCTGCGTAAACTGCAGTCCAAAATTACCAGTGCGCTTCCAGAAGTTGGGTTTGGTAACGGATACATCCACATCCACATCGCCTGTGACTGCGGCTACGTCAGTCACTTCGTCAGCACTGGCAATGATAGTGTTGAGTTCCTTGTCACTTTCTATGGGTTCCTCACTTTCCACCAATGTCTCTTTCATGAATTTCTCATCATAGTTGTTAAATGAGTTAGGCGTGGTGGTATAAAGTTTGAAAAGGTTTGCATTGGCCAAAGAGTCCATCTGCTCCCTCAAGCGCATACCCAGTGATTTCTCAGCTTCCACAGCATCCACATCAAGTGCGAATGCCTGATGTGTGGCACGGCTGAGGTAGGTACCTGGTGTGAAAACTGAAAGATAATATGGATTTAGTTCGTCACTTTGGTCCTCACTATTAAGGATGTTGTTTTTGACAGTTGCCAAGGCTGTGTTGTACTTGTTGACCACATCCCTATTGTATTTACTGTTCTTTCGTGTTGTCTGTGCGCAAATGGTCTGTGCCATAACCGCCAGAAAGATAAATGTATACAACTTTTTCATATTCATTAGTTTTATTAGTTATTATTATCTTATTTACATAAGCTTTTAAAGTTAGATTCTTAATCAGCATTTCCGACGACGCACAGTCTCATTGAATCAACATCAAGATAACGGTCGGTCATGTCTATGATGTCTTCAGCTGTGGTGTCGAGCACAAGTCTGTTCTCTGTCAGGATGTTGTCGTATGGACAGCCTTTCATGTACATATTCATCAACAACTTGCTGAGTCCAAGTCCAGGCTCGTGTTTGCGGCAAGAATAACCAATCATGTAGTTCTTCACCCTCGCTAGTTCCTCATCTCCAACCCTCTCTGTCCTCATTCTCTGGATTTCCTTATAGATTTCCTCTATCACCTGTTCCACAGTCTCATTGGCTGTAGCGGTTGATATCATGAGCGCAGTTTCGCATAATGTCTGCCGCAGGGATGCTTGTATGCCGTAAGTAAGGCCTTTCTCCTCTCTGATGTTTGTCATCAGTCTGCTGCCAAAGTAACCGCCAAGCAAGGTGATAGTAACCATGATTTTTGTGAAATCAGGATGATCCCATCTGGGTAATAGCTTACCCATACAAATGGCCGACTGCACACCAGGCATCTTCATCCTGATTATATGGTCTTTTGCTGGTTGGAGGTCGGGCCAAATAGGTTGCTGATAGACAAATTGTCCTTCTCCCCATGCTGTTTTGCCAAAATACTCGTGAACCAGTCCTATGGCATCTTCTGTGATGTTGCCCGTCATCCAAATCTGACAGTCAGAAGAACAGATGTACTGATGATGGAAAGACAGCAAGTCATCGCGAGTCAGCGTATCATAGTCATCAAGATTTGCGAATGAAGTGCAGCGGTGCGACTTACCATAGAGTGTTTCAAGAAACGTTTCGTTGCACACAGAATTGACATCAGTCTTTCTGATGGCTGCCGACTGTTTCATCATAGACACTGAGGTATCGAAACGTTTCTGGTCGTATGTGGGATGAATGAGCACAGATTTCATCACCTCAAGCATTTTCGGAAGATTCTTGGAAAGACACAGCAACGTGATACAGGTACCAAAAAATCCAGTTCTGCTATAGATAGAGGCACCATTGTAGTCAATTGTCTCGGCAAGTATGTCTGCATCGTATTCCTCGGAACTGGTACAGAGAAGGCTTGCGGAGAAGTAGGCTTGCAAACAACGGCTCTGGTGCCATTTACAACCATGAAAGAAGAAATCAATCATCACAACTCTAGTGTCCTCAAGAGGAATGAGGTTGATTGTCACACCATTGTCGAATGTTTTCTGCTTGACTTCGATGAGATGGTCGAATCCGAAAGGATGTATCTCTGGTTGTTTCATGCGAATTGGAGGAAACGGCGTAAATAATATCGATTGTGGGAATCTAATGTAAAACAATCATTTTTTGTCACTTCTACTGGCCAGGAACAATTCAGCTCGTGCAAGATCTTCCGGAGTGTCAATTCCGATGGTTTCGATGTCTGTAATGCCAACCTTGATGGTGTAGCCGTTTTCTATCCATCTCAGTTGCTCAAGCGACTCTGCGATTTCCAGACTCGACTGGGGCAGAGAAGTGATTTCAGCCAAGACTTCTGCACGATAGGCATAGAGTCCGATATGCTTGTAATAAGTGTGCATGGAAAGCCAGTCCTTCTGGTCACCTTTCCTGATGTAAGGTATAATAGAACGGCTGAAATAGATGGCACGCATATTCTTGTCAATGACCACCTTGGGAGAGTTGACATTCGAAAGGGCGTCGAATCCTTGTTCGGCTACGAAGGGCTTCACGAGTGTGGCAATCTGTGTGGCGGGGTCGTCAAAACAATGTTTGATAGCATCGAGTTGTGAGGTTTGAATGAAAGGTTCGTCACCTTGAACATTAACAATCACGTCATAGGATTCGCCAATCTTCTGATAAGCTTGCTGGCAACGGTCTGTGCCACTCTTGAGGTCAGTATCTGTCATTACCACTCTGCCTCCAAATTGTTCCACAGCCTGAAAGATACGTTGGTCGTCAGTGGCCACATACACGGCGTCCATACTTTTGGCCACTTGCTCATACACTCGTTGTATCACAGGCTTACCACCCAACATTGCAAGTGGTTTAGCGGGAAAACGCGTTGACGCGTATCTAGCGGGAATAATACATAAGAATCTCATCTCTCAATTATTTTCATTTATGCAAAATTACTTGAAAAAAAAGAAATGACAAAGCAATTCAACAACAATCTTATGGGTAAGTATTATGCCTATGTTGTCTCGAGGACTGTCATTTCACCAACCGTTCGATTTGCCTGTTGGAGGCATCGGGCAAAAGCGCCTGCAGATGATTGCGGACACGTTCGAAGGATTCGAAAGGGGTACGTACGCATTGGCATGCTTCTTTACCGTAAAGTTGTTCGGGTGTAGTAAGTAAAGACCACCCCCAACCATATTCGTGGTTGTGACGGTCGAGGGGATAAACGAAGTCTTCGGTCACAATACGACATCCCATCTGCAGTCGGGTGATGTAAGCGTCAAAGCGACTGCGCATCTTGGGACCAGTGAAACCACATAGTGTGCGGAGCTCTCGTGTAATCAAGCTACCACGCTCTGCCAGTACCTGCAGAATGGTTTCCTCGATGCTACCTAAACCTGGCGGAAGATGAAGCCTGCGCCGGTAATTGCAGAAATCGGGCCACCAGTCGAGACTGACGAATCCCGCTTTACCTCCGAAGAACTTGCCATAGACATGGTGCCCTTCTGTGATGACAGAACCTTTCCACTTCCAAAGCGGCCAATCCCATCCTCCGTCGGGCAACACCACATAACGGCAGTCGTCGTCCACCAATTCCTCCGCCGAAAAACCACGGATACCGCCATTGAGCAATGGCAAAAAACCTAAACGGCTAATCAAATCGCTCAATCCAGCACTGTCATGTACTTTCTCGATGGTAATCATAACCTAATCTTTGAGTGAAAAAAGACCACAGACGTACCTGTTGTCTGTGGTCTGAATATATCTTAATGTTTAGAATCCGTAAATCTCCTTGAGTTTATTGCCCAAACTTTCGCCTCGAAGGTCGATGGCGATAATCTTGCCATCAGGATCACAAAGGATGCTAGCTGGGATAGCGCGGATGCCGTAGGTTTCGGAAGCTATGGTATTCCAATACTTAAGGTCGGAGAGGTGCACCCAGTTCAGTTCTTTCTCACGGATGGTTTTCTTCCAGTTATCAGCACTCCTGTCGAATGACAGTCCAACCACATTGAATCCCTTGGATTTGTATTTGTCGTAGTTAGCCTTCACATTGGGCATCTCAGCCATGCAGGGACCACACCATGAAGCCCAGAAATCCACCAACACATAGTTACCTTTGCCCACATACTCGCTGAGTTTGTGATTCACGCCCAAGGTGTCAGCTTCTTCTATATCCACAAACATATTGCCTGGTGCACGTTTCTCCAATCCTTTGAGATACTGCTTCACTGGTTCAACTAAGGGATAGTCGAGATAGGCCGCGCCACTCGAGAGTTCTTTCTTGAGTTCATCATATCCCATAACGGAATAGAATTGCGACAAGACAAACGCACCTACAATATTGTCACGGTTTGTGGCAAGAGTCTCACGCATAATGCCGATAAACTCCTCTTGAGTTTTCGCTTCGGCCATCTTGCGCGACAATGCGCACATGCTCTGATTAACCTTTGATCCGCCATCCAGTTCATCGGTTACGATGTTCAGGTTCATCTCGGAACCGTCTGCCACAAAGAAACTCTGCAGTTGGTTATCAGGGTCGATGATGACCATGATGGTCTGTGCCGTTTTTGTACCATTGATTGTGGCTTTGCTATCATTCACAGCCACAGTGTCGCGAAGAGCATTGCGGTCAATCAAATCAAGGACAATGACTTTTTTCGTTTCGGGTTTTGCAGTAATATTCACTTTATAAGTGACTTGTGCGTTTGCAGTGATTGCAGAAATCAGCAGTAGTACCGCTGTAAAGATACTTTTTTTCATACATCTATAATAATTTGCGTTTATTCTGATTGATTAAGTTTTAGCCTTTGACCAAACATCATTCTTTGTATTATTTCTGCAAAATTAGATAAAAAATCTTATTTGAAATAGAATGAACCACTTTTTTATGTACATTTGCATTTACATTATAATATAACAAATCAAGATTATGAGAATCAAATTCTATCTAATGACAGTTTTGTCGTGCAGTTATATGCTCTTATCCGCTCAGCATACGGTCAATTACGATATTATCCCAAAACCTCTCCATGTTGAAGAAAAATCAGGAGAGGCATTCATCATCAATGCCCAAACCAGCGTCTATTGTGATGGAGATAACCTCAGTCGAGAGGCGGATTTCCTAATAGAATACATCAATCATAAGACTGGTATACATCTTTCTAAAGCAACACGCAAGGAAAAGTCGAACCAGATACAGTTGTCGGTGAAAACAGACAAGAAAGACATTATCCGTTGGCCACAGCAATCTGGTGAGGACTACTCTCTAAACATCGATAAGAACCTTATCAAACTTGAGGGCAATGGTAAAGCAGGTGTGTTCTACGGCATACAGTTCCTCCGCAAATCACTGCCGTTCACCAATGGAGACGTCAAACTGCCTCCCGTTTCAATTTTGGACTCACCACGTTTTATTTACAGAGGGATGCATCTTGACTGCTCTCGTCATTTCTTCGATATAGAATTCGTCAAGGAATACATCGACATACTTGCATTCCACAATATGAACGTCTTCCACTGGCACCTTTCCGATGACCAAGGTTGGCGAATAGAGATGAAGCGCCACCCACGACTCACCGAAATCGGTGCTTGGCGAAGCGGTACAGTGTTAGGGCACAACTCCGACCTCGACGATGGCATTCCACATGGCGGTTACTACACTCAGGAGCAGGCACGCGAGATTGTACGCTATGCACAAGAACGACATATAACGGTAATGCCTGAGATAGACCTTCCTGGACACACAAAGGCTGTACTTGCCTGTTATCCCGAACTGGGCTGCACTGGCGGTCCCTATGAAGTGGGCCACCGATGGGGAGTGTATGCCGACGTGCTATGCATGGGTAATCCCCAATGCTACGACCTCGTTCGCGACATCATCGACGAACTGATTGACATCTTCCCTTCCAAGTATGTCCATATCGGTGGCGACGAGACTCCTACCGTCCGTTGGGAAGCTTGTCCCAAATGCAATGCTATCGACCGAAAAGGCATGACCTATCAGGGATACTTTACCCAACAGATAGTCCCTTATCTCGAAGCAAAAGGACGACGCGCCATTGGATGGGACGAGATACTCTACACTGGAGCCGACACCAACACAGCTATTATGAGTTGGCGTGGTTCCGAGCCTGGAGCCGAAGCTGCCGCCAAGGGGCATGATGTGGTCATGGCACCCACCAGCCATTGTTATTTCGACTACCAACAATCAAAAGACGTCATCCATGAGCCTGACAACTCCGACGGTGGGTATATTCCTGTCGAGAAGGTCTATTCACTCAACCCCATTCCCGCTGATGTTAATGGTGAGACACGAAGACACATCCTCGGTGTACAGGCCAATGCATGGGCTGAACACTTACGTACACCTGGTATGGTGGAGTACATGACCCTACCCCGTATGGCAGCTCTGTCAGAAGTGGCATGGACACTCCCCGAGAAGAAAGACTACAAGGATTTTGTCCGTCGCGTCACACGCCTCACTGAAGATTACGAATCCTACCATTGGCAGTACGCCAAACATCTGTGGCCAGAACGACGCAACAACCAAGCTTTAGAATAATCTTTGGCACGGAGTTTGTTGGTGAATAATTAATCGAAATAGAAATATTACGAAATTAAGGAATAACGATAAAAATCGAAGTCAAAAACAAATAAAGAAAGAATGACCAACAACCAGTTTTCGCAACGCGTTTCAGAAATACTCACGCTCAGCCGTGAAGAGGCCGTCCGTCTGAACAATGGGTACATCGGACCGGAACACCTTTTTCTTGGTCTGTTGCGAGAAGGCAATAGCAAAGCCACTGAAATACTCCAGCGCAAATTCCACATCGACCTTGATGAAGTGAAGTCGCAGATAGAGGGAAGGCTACAAGGCATTCACTCAGAATCCTCCTATTCCACACACGACATCAGTCTCAACGAGAAATCATCGATTGTGCTGAAACTCACTATCCTGGAAGCCCGTCATCTGGGATGTATCATTGCTGACGCGGAACATCTATTATTAGCTATCATGAAACAAAAAGACAACTTAGCCGCCATGGTAATGCGCGACAACGACATCGACTACACCACTTTGGTCGCGGCTTTCAGACAAAAACAAGACCAAACTGAGAACAATTACGGTTACGACGATGATGACGACATGGACAATGTGCCACCTTCTACTGGAGGAAAACGCATCTCTGACAACCAGCATACCAAACAACAAGAAAACGCCGGCAACAACAGTGACACGCCCGCGCTCGACCTCTTCGGCATCGACATTACACGCAACGCTCGAGAAGGCAAACTCGACCCTGTGGTGGGGCGCGAGCGAGAAATAGAGCGCATTGCCCAGATTCTCAGTCGAAGAAAGAAGAATAACCCCATTCTCATTGGTGAACCAGGAGCAGGGAAGACTGCCATCGTTGAGGGACTGGCCCTGAGAATCACTCAGAAGAAAGTGTCGAGACTACTGTTCGACAAGCGCATCATCTCGCTTGACCTCTCATCTGTGGTGGCAGGTACCAAATTCAGAGGACAGTTCGAGGAGAGAATGAAAGCCATCATCAATGAGTTGCAAGCCAATAAGAATATCATTGTCTTCATCGACGAGATTCACACCCTTGTGGGCGCAGGCAACCAACCTGGCTCCATGGACGCTGCCAACATCATCAAACCAGCCCTCTCAAGAGGCGATTTGCAATGTATAGGCGCCACCACTCTTGACGAATACCGCAAGAGCATAGAGAAAGACGGCGCTCTGGAGCGCAGGTTTCAAAAAATCATTGTCGAACCCACTACTGCAGAGGAAACCCTTGAGATACTCCATAACATCAAAGATCGTTACGAAGACCATCACAATGTCTATTACACTGACGAAGCGCTCAAGGCATGTGTTGATTTGACCCAACGATATGTCAGCGACAGGGTTTTCCCCGACAAGGCCATTGACGCGCTCGACGAGGCAGGCTCTCGCGTACACATTAATAATGTGTCGGTTCCGAAGGAGATTGAAGAACAAGAACAACTGATAGAAGAGGCACGCAAAAAGAAAGACAATGCCGTTCATAGCCAAAACTACGAACTTGCTGCCGCTTACCGCGACCAAGTACACAGACTGGAAGATCATGTCAACCAACTGAAGAAGGAATGGGAATCGCAACTGCAAGACAATCGTGTCACTGTGGATGCAGACATGGTGGCACATGCGGTATCAATGATGACAGGTGT
>JAFXVU010000213.1 GCA_017534705.1 Bacteroidaceae bacterium | reverse complement strand
TCCAGCACTGCACCACAGGCCTCGTCACCGAGTACGGCTCGATAGAGGAAACCATATCGCCTGAGGTGCTCAGCGACATCGCGACTTGGATTAATGGGTTGTAGGAACCGTGATTTTTTTCCGACTAATATGAATGTCTGTTCGATGAATTGATGATAATTACAAAATGCTTTGCCTTACATGAAGAATTCATGAGAAATTCGTGTTCAATTTGTGGTGATTCATGTTGAAAAGAAAAACACGAATGTCCACGAATTGAACACGAATGAATTGTCAATTCAGTTTTTTTGTTTCCCCGAATTGACGAGATTAGAAGTGCAAGCTCACATCCACTCCCATCTGGAAGGGATTGCCCCTTTGGGCGAAATGACTGCCTGTAGAGGCGTTGAGCAATGCGAAAGTATTGTAGTTTGTGTTTGTGATGTTGCGAGCCCAGAGGTCTACCGACACCATGCCGAAGTCGGCTTTGGCGTGTGCACCGAGGAGGGCGTAAAAGTCCTGACCGTAGCTGTTGGCCTCATCCCAGAATGTTTTGCCCTGCATGCTCAAATTCGCACCGATGGTCAGTGAACGCATTGCGCCGCGGAAGTCGAGGCGGTAGCCTGCACTGGCTCCTACTGTATGCTCGGGGACAAAAGGCACACGCTTGTCCTTGTAACTGATTTGCATAATGCCATTGTCGGTCTCTACACTGTCGTTGTATTCCTTGAACACTGCACGGGTGTAACCGTAGTTCACGCTCCAGTTGAGGTGGTTGTCGAATGCGTTGCCACGAAGGCTCAGTTCCACACCGCAACTGTAACTCTTGCCTGCGTTCACCATCATACGGCCAAAACCGTAGTCACCTGCCATCACCGACAACTGTTGGTTGCGAATCTGCATGTAGTAGCCTGAGAAATCGAGGTGAAGGCGGTTGTCGAACAGGTTGAGGTGGCTGCCGAACTCATAGTTCCAACTCTCCTCGGGTTTGTAGGCGATGGTGTTCCGGATATTGTCGTAGGCCTTCTCATCGTGCTCCACCACTATCTCTGTGTCTTGACGGGCGGATTTGAGACGTGGGTCGTTCACCTCTTTCTGCAAGATGTCGCTGAACATCTGGAAATTGAAGCCTCCAGCGCGGTAGCCCTTGGAAACCGTGGCGTAGATGTTGCTACCATGCTCATCTACACGGTAGGTCAGACCGAACTTGGGAAGTAGTTGCTTGTAAGTGTCGCTTTCCTTATGGTTGAGTGCCGACAGAGCGCTGGCCTTCACATTCGTGCCCATCACACTCATGTCGATGGCTGCCCAACCACTCGTGTTGTAGTCTATCTTCACGTGAGAGAGGTCGAAACGCAAACCCATAGTCGCAGTCAAGCGCTCCGTGAGGTCGATGTTCGACTCGTGGAATACACCAAGGTTGCCCACTGGGGTGTGGAAGACGCCGGGAACGTCGCCTATCTCCATGTTGATATGAACGCCACCCTGGCTCTCCACCATGTTGCGGGCCCATTCCAATGCACCTTCCTTGCCCATACGCTCTTCCATCCTGGCGGCCATGGCGTTAATCATGGGGTAGTAGGCGGCATCGTGGATGGTCTGAGAGAGTGCGTCGTTGAAATCTTGGTTGAAATAGACGGGACCGTCGGTACGCAGCCAGGTGTAACTACCGAACACACCGGAAGTGGTGCGCCAACGGCGGTCTTTTCCTGTCTTCACCACAAACTCCTGTGTCAAGCCGTTCTGGAGCTGTTCCTGTATCAGGTGCATGTTGTTGACGGGGAGATAGTCGATGTCCATCAGCATGTAGTCATTGAGATGCTGGTAACTGGTGGTGGAGTATAATTCATAACCCTTGCCCAAGTATT
The DNA here is from genome assembly GCA_017534705.1 of Bacteroidaceae bacterium. GTDB lineage: Bacteria > Bacteroidota > Bacteroidia > Bacteroidales > Bacteroidaceae > RUG11857. The sequence continues at coordinate 14,915 of JAFXVU010000213.1, read as the reverse complement.
GGATATTGAGACCCGTGTTGAGCATCTGGCGATGATACTTGTTGTCGAGGGTGGTGCTGGGTGATGCTGCTTTCATCGTCTGCATGTCGAGTTCGCCATATGGGAAAGCGTTCTGTCGCACCCACTGGTAGTCAGCGATGAAGTCGAAGTTCAGGCGAGATGTGGGCTGGAAGACCAGACGCAACTTACCGCCCGCCTCGTCGAAGCGGTCTGAACGGTTGCCTGTGGTCGAGTTGTGGAAAAATCCGTTCTGACCCGTGTAGAACCTGCCAGAGAGAAGGCGAACTGCTCGCTCAACTTGTTGTAGTGTGAGGCTTCCACGTTGCGGTACATGCGTGAACCCATACCCAACTTCACATCTGTGCCTTGGTAGTCCATGGGGTTCTTGCTATAGAGACGGATTAGACCGCCCTCGCTGTTCATGCCGTAGAGCGTGCCTTGGGGACCACGAAGGATATCTACACGTGAGGTCTCGTAGGTGTGGAAGTTCATCTGGCTCTTGCTCACAATAGGCAGTCCATCCACATACATGCCGACAGCAGGGCTGTTCACACGAGCGCCTGTACCGCGAACATATATAGAAGAGGTATAGCGCGAACCATAGTTTGGCATGACGAACGAGGGGGTGTAGAGCGATATGTCACGCAGGTCGCGGATGTTGAGCGAACTAAAGTCTGTGGCGTCGAACATGTTGCTGCTCACTGGCTGAAGGCGCAGGCGGAACTGTTCGCGGGGCTGGGCCACCACTATCACCTCGTCCACATCTACCACTCGGCTGGTGTCGATGGCACTCTCTGTCTCGCCTGGATTGTCGGCCGAAGTGGGAGGAATGTTGTTGATAATTGTCTTTGGGGTGCTGAATGCTCCCATAGGAAGAGAAAGACTTCCAAACAAAAGAATAGATAATGCGAAATGTTTAGTCATAATCAATCTGTGATTGTTTTCACGGTGCAAAGTAAGCACTTTTTTACATCTCCCACAATCCTAATTTATCATGATTTTTACGCTTTGGTGACAGGTTGTCCATCGAGGACTTTGCCTTACTCCCAACCAGTACGGCTGGTTTAACTCCCTATTAAACTCCTTTTTATTACTCCCGCTTGAATTAATAATCAAAATCACATATTCATGGTATATTTTTTCAAATCTTACTTTTTGTCACATATAGTCAGTAGTATTTGAAAAATATATTGTAATTTTGCAAGCACATATTTATAACCAAATCATTCAAGAAGAAATCCTTTTATTATGTTAATTATGAGGAATTACAACTTGGTATTGACTGCATTGTTCGCGATGTCCTTTTGTATGCAAGCCTTTGCACAAGACGACAACACTTCTGTGCCGATGACGACGGTTTCGCCGCAAAGGCCCAATGTCATTCCTGCCGACAAAGTGATGCTACAAGGTGTCATCAAGGACGTGAAAGGAGAACCCTTGCCTGGCGCTAACGTCTACGTGAGAGAGACTAAGGGCGGGGCAGTGGCCGACATTGACGGACGATTTACCGTCGCTATACCAAAAAACAAGAAATCTACCGTCGATTTCTCGTTTGTTGGAATGCAGACACAAACCAAGAGCTACGACGGAAAGAAAAACTACACCAACCAGGTCATCATCCTTAAAGAGAGTACAGAACTTGAAGAGGTGGTGGTGACTGGACTCTTCGACTACAAGTCGTCCACCTTCACAGGCTCCACGGCCTCTTACAACCAGGAAGAACTCAAACTGGTGGGTAACAGCAATGTGCTCAAGGTCATTCAGGCACTCGACCCGTCGTTCATTGTCGATATGAACAGCGTCAACGGTTCCAACCCTAACTACATGAACGACATCACCATCCGTGGTAATGCTTCTTTCGGAGGTCTTCAAGGTGACTACCAGGGCAACCCTAACGCACCGCTGTTCATCCTCGACGGTTTCGAGGCTTCGCAACAGCAAATCTTCGACCTCGACATGAACCGTATCAAGAGCGTCACCATACTTAAGGACGGAGCTGCCAAGGCCATCTATGGTTCCAAGGCCAGCAACGGTGTGATTGTGGTGGAAACCATCCTGCCCGAGGCGGGACGACTACGCATCACCTATACCGGAGACCTCAACCTCGAGGCTCCTGACCTCACATCCTACAACCTCTGTAACGCTGAGGAAAAACTGCAGGTGGAGTACAACTCAGGACGATATTCCTCCTCTGCTCCCTATTATCAGGCATTGCTCGATGAACAGTACAACGACATTGCCGCCAACATCGCAAGAGGTGTCAATACCTACTGGCTGTCACAACCACTCCGCACCAGTGTCGGACATAAGCATACTGCCTATGTCGAGGGTGGAACGGAAGAGATGCGCTATTCTGCCAACATCATGTACAACGATGTGGCTGGAGTCATGAAGAAGTCGGGAAGAAGCACCATCAGCGGAAACATCAACCTCTCTTACAGATACAAGCAGTGGATGTTCCGTAATTCGCTCTCCGTCACAGGAAACAAGGCCGACGACAGCCCTTACGGCTCATTCTCCGACTATGTCGGCGTCAACCCATATTTCGCACCTGAAGATGACTACGGAAACACCATCAAGGTGCTGGGCACTTACACTTCACCTGGAGCTAACGGAAGCACTACTACTTACTACAACCCGCTCTACAACGCCACCATCGGTACCAAGAACTTCTCTAAATACACCGAAGTGGTCGAGAACTTCTACCTCGAATACAGACCCACTGACGACCTCCGATTCACAGCACGACTGGGATACACCCACCAAAACGACAAACGAGAGGACTTCTATCCCGGCGACCACACACGATTCACGACTTGGACGGGCGAAAGGTATTTCCAGAGAGGAAGCTATTCCATCACGAACGGAGAGTCCGACCGACTCTCTATCGACCTCACAGGACACTACAACCACCAGTGGGGAAAGCATTTGCTGCTTTCTAATATCGCTTACTCGCTGCAAAATGCAAGCAGCAATTCCGAAGGCATGACAGCATGGGGATTCCTCAACAACCATGTCGACTACATCACGTTCGCTAAACAGTATGCCGAAGGAGGAACACCCTCGGGCGCTGAGAGCAGGACACGCTCATTGGGCTTCACTGGTGCAGCCAACTACTCCTACGATGAACGCTATCTCTTGGACATGAGCATACGATTCAATGGCTCTTCAGTCTTTGGTAGCGACAACAGATGGGGTACATTCTGGAGCTTGGGTGGAGGATGGAACCTCCATAAGGAGAACTTCATGGACGATGCCGACTGGCTGACACTCTGCAAGTTCCGTGTGACCTACGGACTCACTGGTAACCAGAATTTCTCACCCTACCAGGCGAAGGCTACTTACAAGTTCTACGACAACATCATCTACGACAACATCTCGGGTGCCTACCTCATGGGAATGCCCAACCCCAGTCTGAAATGGCAGCAGACGGGCGACTTCACCGTCGGACTCGACCTCGGATTATGGAAGAAGGTCAACCTCAGATTCGATTACTACGACAGCCGCACACACGACGCGCTCATCGCTATGTCCATACCTCCATCCACAGGTTTCACATCTTACATGGAGAACCTCGGAAACGTGCAGAACAAAGGTATCGAAGCCACAGCCAACTGGCGATTCTTCCAAAAGGGACAGTCGTTTATGAGCCTGTCGGGAAGCATCGCCCACAATGTGAATAAGGTGACGAAAATCAACGACGCACTCAGCACCTTCAATCGGGAACAGGATGCCGAGAACACCACTTCGCCCATCATCCGCTATGAGGAGGGACAGAGCATGACCGCCATCTGGGCTGTCAAGAGCCTCGGCATCGACCCAGCCACCGGACGTGAGATGTTCCTCAAGAAAGACGGCACCACCACTTACGACTATACCACTGATGACTATATCATCGCTGGCGACTCCAATCCTAAGGTGCACGGCACATTCGGCTTCAACGGAGAGTACAAGGGATTTGGACTGAGCATGCTCTTCAACTACCAACTCGGAGGCGACTACTACAACCAGACACTGGTCGATAGGGTGGAGAACGTGAATATAGCCAACAACGTCGACCGACGCGTTTTCAGCGACACTTGGAACCAGGTGGGCGACATCGCGCTCTACAAGCATATCTCCAGCACACCCACCGTGACCTACGCGTCCACCCGTTTCATACAGCGGAACAACATGCTCGACCTCTCAAGCCTTTCTGCTTACTACGACTTCAAGTACTGCACATGGCTCCACAAGGCTAAACTCGAGAGACTCAGACTCACCTTCTACATCAACGATGTCTTCCACCTCTCAACTGTGAAAGCCGAACGAGGACTGAACTACCCATACGCACGGACGTTCTCCTTCTCCCTCACTGCCACTCTTTAATTGACCATTGGCCAATGAGTGAAATAGAAATAAAGATTGAATTTGCAAGTTTTTTTAGATATTATCACAAGATGATGAAAAACTATAAAAATATACTTGTCCTGCCGCTGCTGACCATCCTCATCAGCAGTTGCAACGACTGGCTCGATGTGCAACCTCGTTCGCAAGTGGAAGACACTGAACTCTTCAATACCGAAAGCGGATATAAGGAGGCACTTGCTGGAGTCTATTCATCTATGCTCTCCTCCAGCACCTATGGCAAGGAGATGACCTATGGCTTCATCGATGTGCTGGCGCATGAATGGGACTTCTACTACGCATCCCAGTACGACGACGCCACTGCATTTGACTACGATGCCGCTTTCCCCACCAACTATATTCGTGGCATCTGGTCCAACAGCTACAGCGGAATCGCCAACGTCAACAACCTCTTGGCGCATATCGATGAAAAGCCTTCGCTCTTCTCGGCTGGCAACCACGATGTCATCAAGGGTGAGGCACTGGCGCTACGCGCGTTCCTGCATTTCGACCTCCTGCGCTGCTTTGGAGTGAGCTATGCCGTCAATCCCGACCAACCTTCTATCCCTTACAGCACTGCACTCAGCTATCGTGTATTCCCTCAGCTGAAGGTCAGGGAAGTGGCACAGGCTGTTGTCGACGATCTACTTGAAGCCGAAGCCTTGCTCAAGGCGGCTGACCCCATCGTCACAGGCAGGGAAATCAACGAGAGCATCGACAACGGATACCTACTCAACCGACAGCTGCACCTCAACTATTACGCCGTGAAAGCCATTCTGGCACGCGTGTATATGTGGATGGGAAAGTACAACGAGGCTCTCGATGCTGCTGACGAGGTCATCAATAGCGGACAGTTCGAGTGGGCAACTGTCGCCAACCTACAAGCTGGATACGACCGCTGTATGGCTACCGAACACCTCTTCGCGCTCAACAACCTCACCCTCAAAGCCGATGTCGCCAATAACTATTTCTCCGACGACTCACCATACAGCTTCGCCGTGACGCGCGACCGTCTGCTCGACTATTTCGACAACGCCACACAGGACTACCGATTCACATTCCTTTTCAAGGCGGGCTCGGCCACTCATGCCAACAACCGCTACTTGATGAAGTATGACGAGCCTAGTGGAACAAACTCCTACTACAACTTCAAGATGCCGCTCGTCAGACTGCCGGAAATGTTCCTCATACGAAGCGAGGTGGAGTATAGAAACGGCGACTCCGATGCCGCAAGGGCTTCACTCAACCAGTTGCGCATAGCACGAAACCTCCCAGCGCTCGACGAGCTGCCCGAAGATTTCTACCTGGAACTCATACGTGAGTACAGACGGGAGTTCCTCGCTGAAGGACAACTCTTCTTCCTCTACAAACGACTCAACCGCCAAACCATACTCTATGCCGATGTGGACGCCGTGGCGGAGAAAGTGTATACGTTCCCTTTACCTATCACCGAAACAGAATCAGCACAACGTGAAAACAATAAGTAAAAACATCATTTTGACAGCCCTCACTGCACTGATGGTTATGGGCTGCGACAAGGAAGAGGTCTCTACATACGACACTTCCCGTACTGGACTCGATATCTGGGTCGGAAACGCTGCCTCCGTCTATGAGAGCGTCACCTATAACTACTCCTATGCCTACGAGGAGGGAAGCGTCACTTTCAACGCGCAAATCAGCGGTATGCCTGCCGACCACGACCGGACGTTCCGATTGGAACCTTTCGGAGGCGACTCCGCACTCATGGCCTCTACCATACGCACCGAGGAATACGTCATTCCGGCTGGAAGCATTGGAGGGACTTACCAAGTGCATTTCAACTCTCAGAAACTCTCCAGCCCTGACCTCTTCACCAAGAAGGACGGACGTATCTCATTCAGAGTGGCTCCCAACGACGATTTCGTCATAGGCACCGAGAACAGGCAACAGTTCACAGTAGTGCTGAAGAACTATCTGGCCAAACCCGACAACTGGGACTCTGCCAACTACCCACGTGTGGCACTGTCAAAGTATTTTGGCAATTACAGCCGAGTGAAATACCAGTTCATGATTGAGATTCTCGGATTAATCGACTTCGAAATCAACTACAACACACAGACATCCTACGACCCTGAACTCAACGTCGTCTCGGCTGTCTATGCTGTCTATCTACAGCAGGTGATGCAGAAAGCATTGGCCGACTACAATGCCTCACACGACACACCACTGACCGACGAATATGGTAACCCAGTGATTTTCTGAATAATATATCAATGAGAATGAAATCAAAAATCATACAATCAACCCATCTGCCACGGCTATTCGCCTGGATGGCAGTGATGGCGGTCGCTCTGGTCATGGCCTCTTGCTACGAGGACAAGGGCAATTACGACTATACAGAACTTGAAAAGGTCAGCATCGACACCACTGATGTGGGAATGCAGACACAATATGCCATTATGAGATTCGACACGCTCGAACTCTCACCTAGGGTCTTCTTCCAAGGGCAGGAGGTACTCGACGACAGCCAAGCACCACTCGACTACCTTTGGACCATCTTCAGTGCCACAACTGGTGTAGGGGCTAATGGAGTCATCGATACACTGGGATTCGAACGGCACCTCAGAGCGCCCATCACACGCACCGGAGGTAACTACTATGTCCAACTGGTGGTGAAGAACCGAAACGACGGAGTAAGGCAGTTCTTCCGTGTGCCTGTGTCTGTCAGCGAGGTCTTTGATGGAGGATGGATGGTGTTCTACGAAAGGGCTGACCAACCCGGATACTCCGATGTCGCACTCATCTACAACCCATGGACAAAACTCAATGTCAACTACAACCGTCAATACATCAACCTTTACGAAACCACCAACGGCGAACTGCTCCAAGGGCATCCCATTCGTTGTCTCGACATTGCCGTGTCGCTCGCCTCGGGAAACAACTACGTCGGACTCTGCACCGACTACACTTTGGTGGGTGTGAGCGAGAATGGAATCGAAAAGGCTCTCGATTTCAACGACTTCTTCCATCAGGCTCCGTCCACGATGAAGCCCACATGGTATGGCGAACATGGTTCGGGAGTGATGTCTGGACAAAGTTCTGAGGTGCTCATCAACGACAACCATATCTACACCAACACCTATTCATTCAGTGCGACTGAAGGACGTACCACGCGTTTCGGAGTGCCTAAGTTCGATGATGGCATCGGAGAACTCGCTGCTTGGAACGCCGAGGTGCCTCAGACCCTTTACTACGGCATCGTGGTGTACGACCAGACCTACCACTGTTTCCGATATGCTGGCTATAACTCAGCACAACTCGAACAGTTCGCACCTCAAGACCTGAGCGTGGCGGCTTTCGACGTCAACAACACGGGCATGACATTCGTCATGGCCGACTGGGGAAAGGGTACCAGCCAGGGTGTGGGACTGAGACCATACGACTACATCATCATGGAGAAAGATGGACAACGCTATCTCGCACTCACCAACTTCTCCTCCTCAAATCCTGCCGACCCGAACATCGGAATCGGACTTTACCCCATGCAAGGACTGTGTCCCGACATCAACAACGCCACAACCATGGCATCCAGCCATGTCGGCAACTTCATCTACTATGGCGCTGGACAGATGCTCTACAACTTCGCTTACGACAGCACTTTGCCTGCTTCCGTGGCATGGACAGCACCAACGCCTGACGAGCAAATCACATGCGTCCGCATCATGAAGTACTACCATGGCACCATCTATGGATACGGCATGGTACCAAGGTCCGACAACCTCGTCCACATCGCTACATGGAACGAGAAAACTCAGCGTGGACACCTCTATCAATACCTCATCAATCCCGCCAGCGGCATCCTCGACACCTCGCGCTCCTACGACTACGACATCCCTGGCAAGGTGAAGGACATGGCCTGGAAGTTCTCCATGCAATAACCATCCAATCAATCTAGTGAATCTAGAAAATCTAGTGAATCTAGAAAATCTAGTCAATCTAGTCAAAAAAAAGATTATCAATCAAAAAAACCAACAAAGAATATGACCAACTACAAACGTTTTTCCGCCCTCGCCGTCTGCTTCATGTGCATGATGGCCCTGATGGCACAGGGTATGAAGTTCGAACCAACAGGAACTACCCTTGAAGAGGCTTCTGCCAAGGCAAAAGCTGAAAACAAACTCATCTTCCTCGACTGCTTCACCACATGGTGCGGTCCCTGCAAGAAGATGGCACGCGACGTGTTCCCACAGGACAAGGTGGGTGCATACATGAACCCCAAGTTCATCAACCTGCAAATCGACATGGAGGGTGAGTATGGCGCACCTCTTGCCAAGAAACTCCAAATCACTGCTTATCCCACATTCGTCATCTTCAACGCCGACGCACAGGAAATCGGACGTTTCCTCGGCTCCAGCGATGCCGACGGATTCATCAAGAACGTGGAGGAGAAGAGCAAAGACAACTCCTCGTCTGATTTCCAGAAGCGTTTCAGCAACGGCGACCGCGACCCACAGTTCCTACTCGACTACCTGAAGTCGCTCAACGCTTCCTACAAGGGCGATGAGGCCAACACCGTGGCTGAAGCGCTCCTCGAGGGCAAGGAGGCCACTTTCGCTGCCGACAGCACTCTACGAATGGTCTTCATGCGCAGCATCATCAATCCCTTCGCGCCTTCTTTCATCTATACAGTCAAGAACCCTGCCAGCCTCAAGGCTCAGATTGGTGACATGCCTGTGGAAATGAAAATCCAGAATGTCCTGAGCAACTACCAGCGACAAATCATCAACGAGGAGAACGGAACGGCTACTATCGACCAACCACAGTTCGACAAGTTTGTCGCCTTGCTCAAGGAACTCAACATCCCCAATGCTGACCATTACCGCCTCTCAACGCTGATTACCCTCTCTGAGAAGCAGAAGAACTTCGACGCTTACTTGGGCTACATCCGTGAGTATCTTGCCAACGCCAATCTCAATGCCGACGACATGCAACTGGCTCGTTGGACCAAACCTTTCACTCCTGAGACTGATGCCAAATACCGCTCTCAGATGAAGGAAATCCTCCTCCAGCGCCTCGCTGACATCAAAGCAGGTAAGCGCCAGGCACAGACCACTGTGGGCAATATGCGACTCTCTCGTCCTACCGACGAACTCCTCCGCATGATTGTCGATGCCATGGACGGCAAGATGCCCCAGCATTAAATGAAGCGCATTGAAATCCCGATAACCCGAAATCGAAATCCCGTTATCCCGATATCTCGCCCCTCGTTATACCATTTTTACGTTTAATCGTTTAATCGTTAAAACGAAAAAACAAAAAACAAAAAATAGCCACCCGCGCGCGGGTGGCTATTTCTATCTTATGCGAGGCCTTTGGCCGTGCACTTACTTCACATACACTTTCTTCACGCCATTGCTGGTCTTGACAATATTGATGCCTTTCTTCAGCGATGTCTGGCGTACACCGTTCAAGTCGTAGATGGCTTCATAGCCATTGTCATTGCTGACAACCTTGTTGACACCTGAAATGAACTCCTCGTAAGCTTCCTGGCTCACAAAGTGCATGGTGGCGTTGAGTTGAACGTACTTCTTGTTGGCTATGAAGATGAAGCTGGCCTTGTAGTCCTCACCCTCGTTCACACGGTAGTTGCGCCTGTACTGAGTGGTGCTGCCGTCTTCGTTTTGCCAGTCCCAGATGACAGAATTGTAGGTGGTCTCGGGTGCGAAACGACGGTTAACGGTGCTGATGACACCACCGCCTGTCTGTTCTTCCTCATTGGGGTCGTACTCTCTCCAGTAGTCGTAGAAGTAGTACTTCACGGTGTCGCAAGTCTCATTGAGCTGCATACCATACACAGCGGGGTAGGCGTTATGTCCATTGAATTGGTCCCAACCACCGCTCCATGTGGTGAATGCACCGTCGGCATCATGCCAACCGTAGTAGTAGTCCATGAAGTGCTCATTGTAGGAACCGTTGGGGTTCAAGCCATAAACCCTAACCTCGTCCATGGAGGAAGCACCAAGGGGAGTGAGGATGGAAGCTGGGTCTACATAAGAGTAGGTGAGCGACCACTCTTGGTCGATGATGGAAAGGGACATGATGCCTTCCACGTCGATGGTCTGCACCAGTTCCGGACCCTTAATCGTGAACGAAATCTGGTAGGAATCGGTGTTGGTGGTCAGCGTGTCGGTCGAGAAGGTGGCGATATTGACCTGCACCAGAACTGAACCAGTGGTCACAATCTTGTACTTGTGGCCTTCAGCAAAGGGGTAGTCGAAAAGCACATCGGTGCTCGCACGCGATGTGGCAACTGCCTTGATGGGCTCGGGAGCGTCGTCGACGAAGAGGTCGAAGCCAACGGCTACCATGTTGAACATCGTGAGCGTGTAGTCGGTTGGATTGGGGTAGGAGAGAGTCAGTCCTGCGGCGTTGAACTCTTCAATGTCGTTGTACTCCGTGCCGTCTTCTATGTTCCATGTGGCGGTGCCCCATTCAAAACTCTGGGCATTGGCACTTATCACGCTTGCCAATGCAATGAAAAATGTAAGTAAATGTTTTCTCATAAGCTATATATTTAAAATGTTGATAAATAATCGTTGCAAATTTACGCATAAAATCCCATTCATATATGATATTTGCTTAAAAATACCATAAATATGTGATGAATTGTTATTCAATTGCTGTCTCTTGCATCATTCCATCATCCCGTTTATCCGTTTATCCGTTTTCTCGTTTATCCGTTATCCCGAAATATATTCCCCCCGAAAAAACAAAAAAGCCCCCGACAAGTCGGGAGCCTTTCTGATTTGTGATAGTGGGTCTTCGATTACTTAGCGTACATAGTAACGATTGCCTCGTAGAGCTCCTGCTTGCCAGAAGTCTGCTTGGGCTCGTTCACCTTCTTGCCTTCTCGTAAACCTGCTCGAAAGTCAGTTTGCCCTCCTCGAAGTCCTTGCCAAGACCAGAGTCGAAAGATGCGTAACGCTCTGCCTTCATCTTCTTGTAAGGAGACTTCTCAAGCAACTCGGCTGCGTTCTCCAAAGCGCGGGCCATGGCGTCCATACCGCTGATGTGGGCGATGAGGATGTCGTCGAGGTCTGTGGAGTTGCGGCGAGTCTTTGCGTCGAAGTTGGTACCACCTGTGCCCAGACCACCGTTGCGGATAATCTCCATCCAAGCCTGAGTGAGCTCGTACTGGTCGATGGGGAACTGGTCGGTATCCCAGCCATTCTGGTAGTCACCACGGTTGGCGTCGATGCTGCCGAGCATGCCAGCGTCAACTGCGCAAGCGAGCTCGTGCTCGAAGGTGTGGCCTGCCAATGTGGCGTGGTTAACCTCGATGTTCACCTTGAAGTCCTTGTCAAGACCGTTGGCGCGGAGGAAACCAATCACGGTCTCTGTGTCTACGTCATACTGGTGCTTGCTGGGCTCCATGGGCTTGGGCTCGATGAGGAAGGTACCCTTGAAACCTTTGCCGCGAGCATAGTCACGGGCCATGCCGAGCATGGTGGCCATGTGCTGCTTCTCACGCTTCTGGTCGGTGTTCAAAAGGCTCATGTAACCTTCGCGGCCACCCCAGAACACATAGTTCTCTGCGCCAAGCTCGATACCAGCGTCGATGGCGTTCTTAATCTGTACGATTGCGCGGGCTACTACGTCGAAGTCAGGGTTAGTGCTGGCACCGTTCATGTAGCGCTTGTTGCCGAATACATTGGCAGTCGACCACAACAGCTTGATGCCGGTCTCTGCCATCTTCTCCTTCAGGTAAGCTACGATTGCCTTCATGTTGGCCTCGTACTCCTCTACGTTGGCGCCCTCAGAGATGAGGTCTACATCATGGAAGCAGAAATAGGGGATACCAAGCTTCTGCATGATCTCGAAACCAGCGTCAACCTTCTGCTTGGCGATGGTCAGAGCGTCTGCGCCTTGGCTCCAGGGGAAGCACTTAGTGCCACCACCGAACTGGTCGCCACCGTCTGCGCACAGTGTGTGCCACCATGCCATGGCGAAACGAAGCCAGTCTTTCATCTTCTTGCCCATGATCACTTTCTCTGCGTCATAGTAGTGGAATGCCATTGGATCTGTGGAATCCTTGCCTACGAAAGGAATCTTACCTACTGTTGGAAAATACTCTTTTGCCATAATGATTTGTTTGTTTTTTTAATTTGTTTGTTGGATAATTTAATGTTCTTGAATGATTTATAGTTCTCTCCTCTAGAGTGTCTAGAGCATCTAGAATGTCTAGAAAGTCTAGAGCATCTAGTATGCCTGGCATATCTAGTTCTCTTATTTTCCCATGATGGTGTCGAGGCGCTGTTTCCACAGAGCGTATGCCTCAAGGTAGGCGCTCTGGTTCTGAACGTCAGGCTCGATGGTCGAGATGTGTCTCAAAGTGCTGAAGGCTTCATCGGCGTCCTTGTAGATGCCTGCGCCAATACCGGCTCCCTTAGCGGCGCCCACTGCACCGTCGGTCTCATACAGGTCGATGGTGGCGCCCGTCACGCTGGCAAGGGTCTTCGTGAAGATGGCGTTGAGGAACATATTGGCATAGCCGGCGTGGATGTTGTTGATGGCCATGCCCATGTCTTTCATGATGTCGATGCCCTGCTTGAACGAGAACACAATGCCCTCGTGGGCGGCACGGATGAGGTGGGCCTTGCTGTGCACATTGAAGTTGATGCCCTGGATTGAGCAACCGATGTCCTCATTCTGGAGTATGCGTTCTGCACCGTTGCCGAAAGGTATGATGCTCAGACCATTGCTGCCAATGGCTACGGTGGAGGCAAGTTCGTTCATGTCGTTGTAACTGCAACCCTCGGGAGCAACATTGCGCTTCATCCAAGCGTTGAGAATACCTGTGCCGTTGATGCAAAGCAACACACCAAGACGAGTCTGCTCCTCTGTGTAGTTCACGTGGGCGAAGGTGTTTACACGGCTCTGAGGGTCGTAGTTCACCTGGTCGAGCACACCATAAACCACACCAGAAGTACCACCTGTGGCGGCTATCTCTCCTGCGTTCATCACGTTCAGAGACAAGGCGTTGTTGGGCTGGTCACCACCGCGGTAGCTGATAGGTGTGCCGGCCTTCAATCCCAGTTCTTCTGCCACTTCCTTGCTGACAACCGACTGAACGGCGAACGTCGGAACGATGTCGGCGATGAGGTCGCGGCTGAAACCAAAGTAGTTCATCACGTCCTGACTCACCTCACGGTTCTTGAAGTCCCAGAATATACCTTCCGACAAACCGGATATAGTGGTGTTGATGTCACCGCTCAGGCGCATGGCGATATAGTCGCCGGGGAGCATGATCTTGTAAATCTTCTCGAACAACTCGGGTTCGTTGTCTTTCACCCATGCCAACTTGGCGGCGGTGAAGTTACCGGGAGAGTTGAGCAGGTGACTCAGGCATCTCTCTGCCCCAATGGCCTCGAACGCCTTGTTGCCGTAAGGAACAGAGCGACCGTCACACCAGATGATGCTCGGACGCAATACCTGCTTGTCCTTATCCACACACACCAGACCGTGCATCTGGTAGCTGATACCGATGGCTTCGATGTCCTCGGGTTTTGCGCCGGTTTTGCTCACTACCAAACGAGTGGCGGCTTTCATGTTCTCCCACCACATCTCTGGACGCTGCTCGGCCCAACCTGGTTTCTTTGCTATAATCTCCGCTTCTTTTTCCGGCCAGAAGGCGGTGGCGGCGATGGCACCTGTCTCTCTGTTCACCAGTGAGGCTTTCACTGAAGAGGTGCCGATGTCGTATCCAAGTAAATACATGCTGTTAGTTTTTAGTTGATGTCAAGGTTTATGTTTCGAACGACTGCCGATTCCGTGTTCTTCACAACCAATGTAAAATGGCAGGCCCGAAACTTAGTAGTGCAAAGATATTCACACTTTCGCTTTCGGCAAAATATTTTCATTCCAAAATTTGTCGATTTTGTAACATTTAATGTTTCATTATCACACCTTGACAAGGAATGATACTTTTCCACAAGCTCTGACTACCACGAATTTGCTTTCATAACGAAATAATTACCGTGTTTTTTTCGTAATCAATAGTTTTTTTTTAATTTTGCATAGATAATAGAGTTGGGGGGTGTTTACCCTTTTATGATAAGAGCGTTTGAAAAATGACGAGAAATAAATCTTTCATATTACTGCTGATATGGTTCCTCACTTTTCCTGTCATCCATGCACAGGAAGGGCAGAAGGAACAAAAACAAAGAATGACCATTCTGGAGAAGGCGCGCAAGTTCATTACATATGATGTCACCAAACTCGATACCAATTATATCTCTGTAGCCGACCGACAGTGGCTCTTCATGCTCAATTCTGTCGTCAGCAAGACCAATGTCGATATCAAGACTCCTGATATTTTGGTGAGCCCTACAATGAGCCAAGGACTGATGGACTTGGTTCCTGTGGGGTCAAATCTGGGAAGACTGAAGATTGATGCCTCCACACCCTACAGCTACCGACTCGGTTTCTACATCAGCTACGGAAAGTTGGGAGGGGGATACAATATGGCCCTTTCAAACCACAACGACCAG
>JAFXVU010000021.1 GCA_017534705.1 Bacteroidaceae bacterium | reverse complement strand
GGTACATAGTCGGCAAGTCCTTTTTTGTCGATGACTCCGTCAGCATTGTTTTTGTTGAAAGAATACTCAAACTCCGACCTTGTGATTGGCCTTCCGTTGACACGCATAATCACGGGGTCGCTGTCTTGTGCGCAGACGCTTGCAGCAAGAAGCATTCCAGCGCAAGCGGAAAAAATCCTGTTCATATTGTTTGGTAGTTATATAAATTTCAAAATCGGATGCGAATTTACTCAAAAAAAAGCAAATAGGGGCTGTCGGATTATTGACAGTCCCTATAATAGTGCTATTTTTAACAAATTATAATCATTGCTGGGATGAAAAGGCGTGGAAAAAGGGTGTGTTCCGCACCATTATTCATGTCTGCTGTAGTTAGGCGCCTCACTGGTGATGATGACCTCGTGAGGATGGCTTTCCAACACACCGGCATTGGTGATGCGCGTGAACTTGGCCTTGTGGAGAGCCTCGATATTCTGAGCACCGCAATAACCCATTCCAGAACGCAGTCCTCCGACGAGTTGGTAGATGACCTCCTGCACAAGCCCCTTGTAAGGAACACGTCCTGCGATGCCCTCCGGCACCAGTTTCTTGGTCTCGGCCACACCTGACTGGAAGTACCTGTCCTTGGAACCATTCTCCATGGCTTCGAGCGAACCCATACCTCTGTAAGACTTGAATTTACGTCCGTTGAAGAGGATGGTCTCTCCTGGCGCCTCTTCTGTTCCGGCAACCAGTGAGCCTACCATGACACTGTATCCGCCAGCGGCAAGCGCTTTGACCACATCGCCACTGTACCGAAGTCCTCCGTCAGCAATGAGAGGCACTCCCGAGCCTTTTATGGCGTTAGCCACATCGTATATAGCCGACAGCTGTGGCACACCCACACCCGCCACCACTCTTGTGGTGCAGATGGAGCCAGGTCCTATGCCGACTTTCACGGCATCGGCTCCAGCCTCGACAAGCATCTTGGCTGCTTCTCCAGTAGCAATATTTCCGACGACGATGTCGATATCGGTATAGCGCCGTTTAGCCTCCCTGAGTTTTTCGACCACTCCTTTGGAGTGTCCGTGAGCGGTGTCGATGACGATGGCATCAACGCCAGCCTTGACGAGAGCTTCCATACGGTCGAACGTGTCGTTGGTGACACCTACTCCGGCTGCGACTCTGAGTCGTCCCTTGCTGTCCTTGCAGGCCATGGGTTTGTCTTTAGCCTTTGTAATGTCCTTGTATGTGATAAGTCCGATGAGTTTGTTGTTCTCATCAACCACCGGCAGTTTTTCTATCCTGTGCCTCATCAGTATCTTGGCAGCCTGTTCGAGGTCTGTTTGCTGGTGAGTGACGATAAGGTTCTCGCTGGTCATGACATCATCCACCTTGTCGTTAAGGTTCTCCTGGAATCTCAGGTCTCTGTTGGTCACGATACCCACAAGTCTTGCCTCGTCGTCAACCACGGGTATACCTCCGATATGATACTCCTGCATGATGTCGAGTGCATGTCCGATAGTAGAGCCTCGTTTAATGGTAATGGGGTCGTAGATCATACCGTTCTCAGCCCTCTTGACTATAGCCACTTGTCTGGCTTGGTCTTCGATGGACATGTTCTTGTGTATGACACCTATTCCACCTTCCCTGGCAATGGCGATAGCCATAGTGGCCTCCGTCACAGTGTCCATAGCAGCAGTGACGAATGGGATTTTCAACTCGATGTTCCGTGAAAACTTGGTTGTCAGCGAGACCTCACGTGGAAGCACTTCAGAATAATCAGGAATAAGAAGCACGTCGTCGAAGGTCAATCCGTCCATGACAACTCTATCTGCAATAAATGATGACATAATGATAAAACTTTATTATTGCGTACAAAATTATAACTATTTTCCGAGATATTCACCATGAAGCATAAAAAAACTGATGGCTCAGGAGGATTTTTCACGAATCATATATGAATATTGTCCTGACAGGGTGTTATTGCCTTTACGGCTCAGTTCGATGGTAAGGTATGACGCAAACGCCATATTCCTCTTATTGTCAGTTGGCCATTTCAGAGATGAACTTGATTCTGACGAGTTTTATTTCCTCTTCAGAATAGTCTTCTCCAAGGACGTCAATGGCATCCTCGATATCGTCGGTGTCACTTCCTCTGAAATAGCTGTAGATGTCCTCGATGGCATCCTCGTCTATCTCTTCCTCAATGAAGTAGTCAATATTGATTTTCGTGCCGCTGTAGACGATAGTCCTCAGTTCCTCGAGCAGTTCATCGAAGTCGAGTCCATTGGCTTTGGCTATTTCCTCGAGGTCGACCTTTCTGTCGATGGCCTGTATGATGCCTATTTTGAGTTTTGACTTGTTGGCCACGGTCCTTACCCTCATCTCTGTCGGTCTGACGATATCGTTCTCCTCGCAGTGGGCCTTGATGAGGTCGAGGAATTCCTTGCCGTATCGTTTAGCCTTCCCCGCTCCTACCCCAGGGATGTTCTGCAGGTCTTCGAAAGTGATGGGATAGAGCGTTGCCATGGCCTCGAGCGACGGGTCTTGGAAGATGACGTAAGGGGGTATGTCCTTCTTGTAAGATATTTTCTTTCTGAGGTCGACCAACATCGCGTAGAGTTCAGGGTCGGCGACAGATGTTCCTCCTGTTGTTTCCGACTCATAGTCATCGTTGAACTCATTGTCCTCGACCATCAGGAAAGATACTGGCTTTTTGATGAACTTCTTTCCTTCCTTTGTGATTTTGAGCAGTCCGTAATTGTCAACATCCTTAGAGATATAACCAGCAATCATAGCCTGCTGAATGATAGCGTGCCAGTTTTTCTCCTCCACGTCAGCGCCTTCTCCGAACAACTCGAGTTGTTCATGTTTGTTGTCGTGGATGTCACGCGTTTCGTTTCCTCTGAGGAAGTTGATGATATAATCCATCTTGAACCTTTCCTTGGTGGCGACAATGGCGTTGAGAGCAAGCAGGAGTTGAGGTCCGGCTTCCTCACGTTTCTTGGGATGGCTGCAATTGTCGCAGCATCCGCAGTTATCCTTGTCATAGCTCTCTCCGAAATAGTGGAGCAGTAGTTTTCTCCTGCAGACAGAAGATTCGCAATATGCAGCGGTCTCCTGCAGCAGTTGTCGTCCGATGTTCTGTTCCGCCACGCCTTTTCCCTCCATGAACTTTTCAAGTTTCTCGAGGTCTTTGTGCGCATAGAAGGCGATGCATCTTCCCTCACCTCCGTCTCTTCCAGCCCTACCAGTCTCCTGATAGTATCCTTCGAGGCTTTTAGGTATGTCGTAATGAATGACGAACCTCACATCAGGTTTGTCTATTCCCATGCCGAAAGCGATGGTAGCGACGATGACATCGATACGTTCCATGATGAAGTCATCCTGTGTAGCCGACCTTGTATTGGTATCGAGTCCAGCATGGTAGGGTGCGGCTTTGATGTTATTGGCCTTGAGTATGTCGGCCAGTTCCTCGACTTTCTTTCTGCTGAGACAGTAGATGATGCCGCTCTTTCCCTCGTTCTGCCGTATGTACTTGACGATGTCGCTGTTGATTTCCTTGGTTTTCGGCCTCACCTCATAATAGAGGTTGGGGCGGTTGAAGGACGATTTGAAATCAGTAGCGTCCATAATGTCGAGGTTTCTCTTGATATCGGTCCTTACCTTGTCGGTGGCAGTAGCGGTGAGGGCGATGACGGGTGCGTTTCCTATGGCATTGATGATGGGCCTGATGTTTCTGTACTCCGTGCGGAAATCGTGTCCCCATTCCGAAATGCAGTGCGCCTCGTCAACTGCATAGAAAGAGATTTTGACTCCTCTGAGGAATTCGACGTTATCCACTTTCTTGAGAGACTCAGGGGCGACATACAGCAGTTTTGTTTTACCTGCCATGATGTTGGCCTTGACTTGTTCGACATTGGCTCTGCTGAGAGAGGAGTTGATGAAGTCGGCCACGGAGTCTTCCTCGCTGATATGCTTGACGGCATCCACTTGGTTTTTCATCAGGGCGATAAGTGGAGAAATGACGACAGCAGTTCCTTCCATGAGCATAGCCGGCAACTGATAGCACAGCGACTTTCCTCCTCCTGTTGGCATAAGGACGAAAGTGTTCTTTTTGGCCATGAGATTCTCGATGATAGCCTCTTGGTCGCCCTTGAAGCTATCAAAGCCGAAATAGTATTTCAGCGCCTCCAGCAATGTCATGTTCTTGTTCATGTTTTCCTGATGAAAAAGTGTTAGCAAACAAATTTACTAAAACTTTTGTGAATAAAGAAATTTCGAGGCATTAAAATTATCAGTGCCTCGAAATTTTCTTTGTTTTCAGTCCTTCAAAGCCTTATTCTGTTTTTTCCCTGATGACGTCGAGATTGGCTTTTGCGATTTGTTCCTTAGCGTAGTCTAAGGTCACTTCGAACTTCTTCACCTTCTTGGAAGGTATTTCGAACATGGGTTCCATCATGATGCTCTCGACGATGGACCTGAGTCCTCTTGCACCGAGCCTGTACTGCACAGCGATATCAACCACATAGTCGAGGGCCTCGTCAGCAAAGGATAGCTTCACGCCGTCGAGTTCGAACAGCCGGATATACTGTTTGACAATGGAGTTCTTGGGTTCGGTGAGTATTCGCCTGAGCGCATCCTTTCCGAGAGGGTCGAGGTGAGTGAGCACAGGCAGTCGTCCCACGATTTCGGGTATGAGTCCGTAACTCTTGAGGTCCATCGGCGCGATGTACTGCATGAGGTTTGACTTATCGACCTTGGCTGTGTTCTCGACAGCAGAATAGCCCACGACGTGGGTGTTGAGCCTTTGTGCTATGCGGCGTTCGATGCCATCGAATGCTCCTCCGCAAATGAAGAGAATGTTTCGCGTGTTGACTTGTATGAACTTCTGTTCCGGATGTTTTCGTCCTCCGTAGGGCGGCACATTGATGACGGACCCCTCAAGCAGTTTGAGCAGCGCCTGCTGCACACCCTCGCCACTGACATCGCGAGTGATGGAAGGGTTGTCGCTCTTTCGGGCAATCTTGTCAATCTCGTCGATGAAGACGATGCCCCTTTCGGCCTTCACGGGGTCGTAGTCAGTTTCCTGCAACAGTCGAGAGAGAATGCTTTCGACATCCTCGCCGACATATCCAGCCTCTGTGAGGACGGTGGCATCGACGATGGTGAAAGGCACGACGAGCATCTTGGCGATGGTCCTTGCCAAGAGTGTCTTTCCCGTTCCTGTGCTTCCGACCATGATGATGTTCGATTTCTCGAGTTCGACCTCCTCGTCGGCACCGAGATGCTGAAGTCGTTTGTAATGGTTATACACTGCCACTGCGAGCGACTTCTTGGCATCGTCTTGTCCGATTACATACTGGTCGAGGTAAGCCTTTATTTCCTTGGGCTTAGGTAGGGAATCGAGATGGAAGTCTTCGTTTTTCGACTTGGTGTTCTCCTTGACTATCTCCCCGGCCTGCTTGGCACATTCGTCACAAATGCAGCCAGTGACGCCGGTGATGAGTAGGTTGACTTCTTTTTCCGAGCGTCCACAAAACGAGCATTTTCTCATTCTGTCTGTTTATTTACGTTTCATTACTTGGTCAATCATTCCATATTCGCGTGCTTCCTCAGCTGTCATCCAGTAGTCGCGGTCGGAATCGGCCCAGACCTTATCGTAGGGCTGGTGAGAGTGTTCGGCGATGATGGAATAGAGTTCTTTCTTGTACTTCTGTATCTCTCTTGCAGTGATTTCGATGTCGGAAGCCTGTCCTTGCGCACCTCCCATCGGCTGGTGAATCATCACTCGACTGTGTGGCAAAGCGGAACGCTTGCCTTCTTTTCCAGCAACGAGCAGAACTGCTGCCATTGAAGCCGCCATACCCGTGCAGAGTGTCTGCACATCGCTGGTGATGAACTGCATTGTATCGTAGATGCCAAGTCCAGCGCTGACGCTTCCACCTGGGCTGTTGATATAGATGCTGATGTCTTTTCCGTTGTCGATGGAGTCGAGATAGAGCAGCTGAGCCTCCAAAGTGTTGGCAGTATAGTCATTGATGTCCGTGCCGAGGAAGATGATGCGGTCCATCATCAGTCGTGAGAACACGTCGAGTTGTGTGACGTTGAGCTGTCGTTCCTCAAGGATGTATGGGTTGAGGTAGCCGCTTTGTGACTTGATGACATCGTCGAGCACCATACTGTTGATGTGTGCGTTGTGGATTGCGAATTTCTTGAAATCGTTAATCATATACATAAATAATTAGTGTTTTACATTCACTTGGATTCGTAGCACCTGATGTGCCTTTTTCTCTATATATACAAAGTTACGTTATTTTTTTGGATTTCGTACACCTTGAAGGTTATTTTTTATGTCTTTTCACACAATTTTCATCTACAATACAAAAGGTTATATATAAATAATGTGGTGGATGCCATTGCTTTGCGTTAGGCATCCACCACTTATTATTCGTTGTAGATTGGTGCTCAATCAAACATCTTGTTGAACTCTTCTGCAGTGACGGTCTTCTGCTCGAGAGTGACCATGTCCTTAACTGCAGCAGCGAGTTTCATCTCGATGCACCTGTCGATGAGGTTGTCGACAGTCTCACGTTTCTTGAGCATTTCCTTAACGGAGTCCTCAAGATACTCTTTAGGGATGTTGAGCATTCCGTACTGTGCGAACTGCATACGGGTTGTCTCTCTTGCCATCTCCAGAACATCTTCGTCATCGACCTTCACACCAGTCTTCTCAACGAGCTGCTCCTTGATGAGGTGCCATTTGAGTTCTTCGATGCTCTTGTCGTAGTTGTCCTCCACCTTCTGAGCGTCTCCCTTGGCATTGGCTGTCATGATTCGCTTGAGTTTCTCATCAGGGAATTCGAGTTCGCCCACCTTGTTGGTGATGTAGTGGCGAAGGTCGAGCAGGAACTTGTACTCAGCATCCTTGTTGAACTG
Source organism: Bacteroidaceae bacterium (assembly GCA_017534705.1). GTDB lineage: Bacteria > Bacteroidota > Bacteroidia > Bacteroidales > Bacteroidaceae > RUG11857. The sequence goes on along the minus strand of JAFXVU010000021.1, from coordinate 2,664 downwards.
GTTCTGGATGGTCTCCTTGATTTTGGCAGAGAACTCCTCTGGAGTCTTGATGTCAGCACCTGGATAAACCTCATCGAAGAGGTTCTTGTCGAGTGGTCCGGGCATGAATCGAGTGATTTCCTTCACGTCGAAGCGGAAATCGCCCTTGTGGTCGCCGAGTTCTTCTTTCTTCACGTTAAGCAAAGATGCCATGCCAGCCTCGTTGTCCTCGTATGCCTTGGCAGGGTTGAAGACGATGGCTTCCTGTGGCTTTGCGTCGTTGAAAAGTGCTTTCTGGTCCTCGTTCTTGAGGTACTTGGGAAGCATCACGGCTTCCTCATTGACAATACCCTCGGGTTTGTCGTTTCCGTCCTCGCCAAGTTCGGTGAGGGTTCCCTTGAGCATATCGTTATCCTGGTAGTTCAGTACTTTCTGGTAGCTGCCGCCCCTCTGCTGGTACATCTCCACCTGTCTCTGTATCATCTCGTCAGACACTTCCACCTCGTAGTAAGGCAGTGTGTCGGTGCTGTCGAGCTCGGCCTGGAACTCAGGTGCGAGAGCCAGTTCAAACTTGAAAGTGAAGCTGTCGCCCTCCTCGAGGCTGATATTGTTCTGTGGCATGGGGAGAGGTTCTCCGAGCATGTTGACCTTGTTTTCGCGGATGTAAGCGAAGAGTTTGTCTTGCAGCACCTCGTTCACCACATCAGCCATAACACCCTTGCCGTATTTCTTCTTGAGCAGTCCTACAGGTACCATTCCGGGGCGGAATCCTGGTTCGTGCGCTTTCTTTCTCAGGTCCTTCAGTTGGTCAGCGTATGCTTTTTCGTAGTCAGCTGGCTCTACGACTACTGTAATCACGCCATTGAGTTTGTCGATGTTCTCTAATGAAATATTCATCTTCGTTTTTGCTGTTAATGAATTGTTTTATAATTGTTTTTCCTTTTGTTCTGAATTTCAAGGTGCAAAGTTAGCATTTTTCTTTGAGATGACCAACAAGATAGGCATTTTTCTTTCGTGTGGGTCAAATCATTCAAAAGCTCCGTTCCCACAACTACCCGTCGGGCAGCTACGGCAGCAGCCTCGGGCTGCGCCTGGCCCTCTGAGTTTCACAACCCTTTCAAAAATAGTTCTAAGCTCTGCCTTCATCTTTATCAGCCAGTCTATTAGTTCCTTGATGTCATCCTTGGAATCCTTTGGCACTCTGAGGACAGTGGTTTCTGAAAATGCTAACTTGGAATAGGGAGATTCTTCTAATCCGACCGGCTTCGCCGGTATTTTTATTCTCCGGCAGTCCGTCCCATGCGGTTGGGGCTTTTTTGTTTAGCCCCAAACCTGCATGGGAACGGATGCCGTCGCCGAGCTTAGAACTTTTCTGAAAGGGTTGTGAAACTCAGAGGGAAAGACGCAGCCCGAGGTTGTAGCTGCGGTAGTCAGGCGTGCTGTAGTAACGGAACGAGACTCGGCAGAACCTCGCGATGATGAACCAGCAGCCACCACGGATCACGCGGTTAGACCCACTGGAAGGTCCTGCAGGATTCGTCTGGGATCCACTGCTGTAACCTCCGTACCAGTCCTGACACCATTCATATACGTTGCCGCTCATGTCGTAGAGTCCCAGTTCGTTGGATGATTTTGTCTTTACGGGATGGGTGGAACCACCACTGTTGTCTTTATACCAAGCCACTGCACTCAAAGTGTTGCTTCCGGAGTACTTGTAATGTTTACTCTTGCTGCCGCCACGGGCTGCGAACTCCCACTCAGCCTCAGTGGGAAGGCGGAAACGCTGGCCTGTCAATGAGTTCAATTTGCTGATGAAAGACTTGCAGTCATCCCAACTCACACACTCCACAGAATTATTGGCTCCCTTGAATTTAGACGGGTTGCTGCCCATCACGGTCTCCCACAAACCCTGCGTCACCTCCGTCTCTCCAATGTAGTAACTACTCAAGGTAACCGAATGCGAAGGTTTCTCGTCATCACCAGCATCACTTTCCTGCTCGCTTGTCGCACCCATCTGGAAAGTGCCGCCTTGGACATACACCATGGTAAAGGAGACACCATTGACGGTGAAGGTCTTATTGCTACTTTGAGTAGTCGGTACTGTTTGTTCTCTCTTTTCTTGTTTCTTTTCTGCGTTGACATTGTTTTTCGGTTGTGATTTGGGAGTATGTTGCACAGGAGTTGGCTTTTTGGCTTTATTCCTTGTGACAGAGACCTGTCCCATCACCATCAGCGCGCACATCATGCACAGCATGAGCAATATGTTCCTATATTTCATCATTATCCTGAGTCTTTTGATGTTGACAAAGTTACATCTATTTTCTTTCTTTTCCAAATTTCTTGCCCCTCATCTGACGAAACTCTATTTTGAGGTAATGAAATGCTAAATAGAGAGGATAATCGATTCTTATGCATTCAGAGGCAAAAAAATCTTTTCTCGCGGATCTCGCTGATTTCACAGATTATTATTGCCTGTCTGATGTAGACTTTTAATATGAACGCAGCATAACCAACTTCCGAAACTTCAGTTAGTATTATTCACCTTCTCTCACTTCCGCATCCTTCACACCCTTGCTGGCGTACCAGAATCCATTCCAAGGACGGCTGGATTTGAAGGTGCTTCGCTTGCCGTTGCCAGGCGGTGTTGTTATTGCGGTGCGAGATATGGCAGTTCCTCGCATTATT
>JAFXVU010000212.1 GCA_017534705.1 Bacteroidaceae bacterium | reverse complement strand
CGGTGTCGGAGCCAAGACAGACGCCAATCAAAATGTCTATCACTCGCTACAACTCACCACTGGTCACTACAAACTCTCCTTCCATGCTGATGGCGAGGCAGGCAAGACAGTCGGTGTAAAATTGGTGCGCTACGGGAATGCCTCCGTTGTCTTCAACAAAACCGTGACAGTAGGAAAAGATGTGACACTGTTCTTCGACATCGAGAACGATGCTTTCGGTCAGTACAAAATCACCTTTACACGCCAGAGTGCCTCCGACAACATCTCCATCAGCAACATCGTACTCACCACGACCGAAGAGTCATCAATCTCACTTGACACTAACACCGACAACACCGAGATCCTTGATGCCCATGCCAATGATAAAGTTAACGTGACCATCAACGGGCGCAAACTCCACAAAGACGGATACTGGAACTCTTTGTGCCTACCCTTTGATGTGACAGTCAGCGAATCAGTGCTCGATGGTGCAACAGTGAAAACGCTGGAGAGCACTTCTTTCTCTGAAGGCACGTTGACCTTGAACTTCTCAGAAAGCAATCTCAGCAAGATTGAAGCAGGCAAGCCCTACATTATAATGTGGGGCAGTGGCGATGACATCGAAGACCCTGTATTCGAGGGGGTAACCATCAAAAACAGCACCACTACCGTAGAGACTTCCTGTGTCAACTTCAAGGGTAGTTTCGCCCCCGCTGTTTATGAAGAGGCAACAAATAAAGTACTTTACCTCAGTGAGAACAACACCCTATACTATCCCTCGGAAGCCATGACCATTGGTGCTTTCCACGCTCGTTTCGACTTACTCGACGACCTCATCGCAGGGGAAAACGCCTCTCAGACATCCATTCGCTCGTTCGTGCTGAACTTCAACGATGAATCAACAGGTGTCAAAGACATTCCGCAATCATCCATCGACAACTCTACTATCTGGGACCTATCGGGAAGAAATGTCGGAACAGACAAAAATGTTCTCCGTCCAGGCATCTATGTGCGTGGCGGCAAGAAAATATGGATTAAGTAATTTCGTGTGAAAAGGATATTACGAAATATTCTCGGCTTTTGCGCAGTAGTTTTGTTAGCCTCCTGTTCGGTAAGCAATTACATTCCCGATGGTGAATACTATCTGAAAGATGTAAGTGTGAGCACCGATGACAAAGTGGCGACCAAAGGCTACAACTTCAACAGTTATATCTTACAGGTGCCCAACTCCAAATGGTTTATAGCCAAAGTGCCGTTGGGCATCTACATGCTTTCGGGCAACGACACCACCAAGTGGCGTTGCCGACTGCTGCGCAAACTGGGAGAGGCTCCACATCTATACGATAGCATCGCTGCCCAAAACTCAGAAGAGGCAATGGAGCAAATGCTAGTCAACGAGGGTTACTTGAAGGCCAATGTGGTGCAACAGAAGACCATCAAGGGCAAGAAGTTGAAATTGGACTACCATGTGGAACCAGGCAAGTGTTATTTCATTCGTAATATCCACCGCAACATCGACAACGAAGGAATCAGAAAGTTACTGGTCAGCGACGACACACTGACTTCCTACCTTCGTGAAGGCATGCCCTTCAATGTCAACAGGCTCAATGAAGAGCGTTCACGCATCAACACCTTGCTGCGCGACAACGGCTACTTTCATTTCGTAAAAGACCACATCACCTTCTTTGCCGACACCCTTGAAGGCAGCACCATGGTTGATATCACCTTGAATATCAGCAAATACGTGCCAGACGGACGTTCCTTACCTGAAGACCACCGCCGCTACCATATAGGCGACATCACCTTTCTAACGGACTATACAAACCTAGACCAACCCGCCGACTCTTTTTACCACGACGGCTATAAGTTCATCTACCAAGGTAAAAGGCGTTTCCGCGCCAGTCTCCTTCAATCCAACACCACTATCAGAGAAAACGAGCTATACAGCGAAAGCAAATACAGGCAAACGCTCACAAACCTCTCTCGACTGAGCGCATTCAGTTTCAGCAATGTCAGATTCGCCCAGCGCCCCACTACCGACACGCTCGACGCTTTTGTCATTGTAAACCACGCACAGCCCAAGTCCATCAGTTTCGAGGTGGAAGGCACAAACTCGGCAGGAGACCTCGGTGCCGCCACTTCAGCATCCTTCCAGCACAAAAACCTCTTCAAGGGTTCAGAGACCTTTACTTTCAAGATTCGTGGTGCCTACGAAGCTATCACCGGACTTGACGGCTACGAAGGCCACAACTACTTCGAGTTGGGCGCAGAATCGAGGTTGGCTTTCCCTGGATTCTACTTCCCCTTTATTCCATCTCAGTTCGCCAAAAAGCTCAAGGCAACTTCTGAAATCGCACTCCAATACAACTTACAGGACCGACCAGAGTTCAAGAGAAGGGTTCTCACCGCGGCTTGGCGCTACCGATGGACGAATCCCAAGCAGAGAATGTCGAGCAAGTTCGACCTTCTTGAAATCAACTATGTTCACATGCCGTGGATATCAAAGACTTTCAAAGAACAGTACCTCGACAGCATCGGACGCAGCAACGCCATTTTGGCCTACAACTACGAGAACCTTCTCATCACCAAATTAGGATATTCCTTCACCTACAACTCTCTCGGCACCACCACAGCCACATACGGCAAGAACGCTATCGTCATCCACGGCAACATAGAGACCTCGGGCAATGTGTTCAACGCTTGGAGCCACCTGACCAAAGCCTCGAAAAACAAGGACGACCAGTACAAAGTCTTCGGCATTGCTTTCGCGCAATATGTGAAGGGAGACATTGATTTCTCCAAAAGCATCCGCATAGACAACCGCAACTCCATGGCCTTCAGAGCGGGTATCGGTGTTGCTTATCCTTACGGCAACTCCCATGTGTTGCCTTTCGAGAAACGCTATTTCTCGGGAGGCGCCAATAGTGTGAGGGGATGGTCGGTACGCTCGCTAGGTCCTGGTACCTACAACAGCAACGACAAGGGCATCAATTTCATCAACCAGTCGGGCGACATTAAACTCGATGCCAGCATAGAATACCGAACTTTCCTCTTCTGGAAAATCAACGGAGCTGTTTTTGTGGATGCGGGCAATATATGGACAATTCACGAATACCGTGACCAACCAGGCGGTTGTTTCTATTTCGATGAATTCTACAAACAGATTGCGGTAAGCTACGGTATTGGACTGCGCATGGCGCTTGACTTCTTCACCTTGCGTTTCGACGGTGGTTTCAAAGCTATTGACCCCGCCTACACAGGGAGACGTCACTACCCCATTACCCACCACAACCTCAAGAACGACTTCGCGTTCCACTTCGCCGTCGGTTTGCCATTCTGATGGTTATTTGATTGGCAGAAAAAATTCGGCACCAAGTTATGGCATATTGAAATAATTGTAATATATTTGTAAATTGAATTTCATCACAACGCTCTCCTTATTACAGGTTAACGGAAATATGTTACATGTCAATTAATTAAATAACTAATTATTTTTTAATTTTTTACCGAAATTTGTTAAACCATTACTTTAAATAAAAACACACGATGAGAATCTTACAGAAAACCATTGCGTCAGTGATTGCGCTGGCCATGACAAGTTCCACTTTCGCCCAGGCTCCACAGGTTAATGCCAACAAAGATGAGATGGTAGCCTACCTCTTCACCTACTTCACAGGTAACGCGCCTGAGGAAGAACAAGTATGCTACGCATTGAGCGAAGACGGCTACAACTTCACTCCGCTCAACAATGGCCACCCTGTTATCAAGAGCGACTCTATCGCCCTGACAGGATGCACCCGCGACCCACACATTCTGCGCGGCAAAGACGGCAAGACCTTTTACATGGTGCTGACCGACATGAAGTCGAGCCTCGGCTGGAGCAGCAACCGCGGCATGGTGCTGCTGAAATCCACCGACCTCATCCACTGGCAGCACAGCACGGTGCATTTCCCCACCAAGTACTACAAGAAATGGGGCAACGTCATCCGTGTGTGGGCCCCTGAAACCGTCTATGACGAGCAGGCAGGCAAGTACATGGTGTTCTACTCCCTGCGCACCGACGACCGCCGTTCGTTCGACCGTATCTACTACTCCTACGCCAATGAGGACTTCACCGACCTTGAAGGCGAGCCCACCTATCTATTCGACAGCGGCGACGCCACCATCGACGGCGACATCGTGTTCAATCCCGCTGACGGACTCTACCACCTCTTT
>JAFXVU010000211.1 GCA_017534705.1 Bacteroidaceae bacterium | reverse complement strand
TTTGACTTTGACTTCCGCTTCGCACGTCGATTTCCAATTCCCCTTGGTCGTCGATTTTCAATTCTTGCCCCTGCCCCGCCATTGCGACGAGGGCGAGCAATATGGTGATGATGGTTTGTTTGTTCATTTTATTTTTATGATAATTCACTTGCCAGAGAAAATATCTTCGAGTTTTGATTTCAATTGCTCATCACGTAGTCCCGTGGAAACTATTATGCCATCGGGCGCAATAAGAACAGTTTCTGGAATCGCCTGAATGCCATAAACTTCGGAAGTGACGGAATCCCAACCTTTCAAATCAGAGAGTTGTAGCCACGGCAGTTCATATTGATTAATTGCCGAAAGCCATGCTTCACGAGTTTTGTCGAATGATAGGCCAATGATTTGCAGACCTCTGTCTGCGTAGGCCTTGTGAATCTCTTTCATTAAAGGCATGGAACCAATACAAGGGCCGCACCACGATGCCCAGAAATCGAGTAGGACATAGTGGCCTTGACCGACATATCTGGAGAGACGATGAATGGTACCTGTTGTGTCTGGCAATTCAAGTTCATGATAATCTTGACCGGGAAGACGTTTCTGCATAGCCCAATAAAACTTCCAAACACGCTTCATTTCTGGATGGTGCGCGAAGGCATATTCCTCCTTCATACACTCAGTCAATCTTTCAGGTGTAATCATGCAGAACTGACCATTCAATGCAAGGTTATAAACGGGAATCACATTGTCGGTATTCTCAATGATGCTCTTCCATTCAGCATCATGCAAACGTTGCTCCAATGAGTTATACACCGTTCGGTCATCGTCCTCCTCATGTAACTCCATCTCTTTTTCGATGCTGTCCTCAATGAGTTTATAATGATTGAAGCGCTTGTTGAGTGGTGAGCCTTCCACCACTGTGTTTGTTCGAAAATCTACAACGATGTGAGACGGTTGGTTATCTACGATGATTTGCATCCATCCGTCCCTGCCATCCTCTATCTGCAAAAACTTGTGCAAGGGCTGACGGACGGCGATACGAAAATGCTTATTGTGTACGGGAAACCATAAGGGACTCGTATATGGTCTTTCCTCCATACATACAGAGTCGGCTTCTTCGCTGACCGTCCCCTCAATGACGAAATCAATGCTGTCCCCCACAACAGGGATGAAAGTCTGCGCCCGTCCCGCCACAGCGACGAGAGCAAGCAGAAAGGCTACGGGTAGGCGACGGACTGTCGGGAATAGGGTGATGATGGTTTGCTTCTTCATATTTGATTTGCCATATCCTTTATTATATATACGACGATTTCTCGAAAACATAACACTATGATTCAACTTATATGTTAAAAACACAAGAAACCCCGCAAGCATCGGGCGAATGGCCATCGCCCAATGTTTGAGGTTGACTTTCGGTCTTCTTCCGTCGCGATTCGGCAGAGTCGGTGCAAGCAACTGCTCTGCTCTCACTGCTCCGTCAGTTGTCTCGTATGTCATATTCTATCATTAACACGAATGAGAACGAAAAAGGTAAACCATTTTTCCCATTTTCCACGATTTTATCTTCGATTGCTCTTTTCAATGACGAAAATCGTGCCACATTTGCAACTCATTGATGATGAGGGTAGGTGGACAACATGCACTGTCCAAATCCGGACAATGAGCGTCTATAAATGGACAGTAGCAAGTTTCAGAGTGTAAAAGTAATCATTGCTTTTCATAAAACCATTGGAAATACCTCAAGAATGGGTGTCAGGGGTGAAAGTCTGAACAAATGTTCAGAATAATATGGGGTATTACATTTGATACACCCGGCTCAAGCCATCAGCTTCCATCGGGGCTATCTGCTGACGAAGCATGACAAGGTAGAAACGAGGGAGCATCTCGACAGGTTGATGGTCGGCAATATATCGGTCTATCTTTCTGCGTGCTTTCTCACGTAGATTTTCGTCATGGCAGGGCAGAAGCCTACTCTCGTCAATGAAGGCAACATGCCAGAAGGCCAAGTACCCCACTATGTAGTGGTGGATGCCATCGGACATATCCTTGCACCAAGGAGGGATAATTTTCCACAAGGGCATGGCGCGGCTCTCGCAAACGCCAACCACTGCCCAAGAGAGATTGATGTATTGGATGTTGGTATGCATAGTTCAGAATCGGCTCTTTTCATCTTGACCTGCACCCGTTCCCTTGTATTTCGAGTTGGTGGCATTGAAGTTGTAACGGATGACGAGTTCCAGTTTGCGAGAGTCCCGATGGTTTTCTTGGTAGAGAGTGCGAAGGCCGTAGCGGATGTTGATGTGCTGCTGCGAGTCGAACAGGTTGCGGCCGCCGAACTTCACCGACAGGCGGTTGTTGAAGAACGTCTTGGTCACGCTGATGTCGGCCACGTATCCAGCACGGGTGAGCGTCATGTTCTGCTGGTCGCCTTTGGTGACGATTTGCAGATTGGCAGAGGCTGTGAGGGTCGGTGACAGTTGGAAGTTGTTGTCAGACTGGATAAGGCCGATGGGATTCTTCGGACTGAGGTCACCCGCGGGTGATGGAATCTTGATCCAATCTTTTATCACGCCGACAGTGAGTGACGGCTGGTACAAACCGAAGCGCGGCGAGAGGGTCAGCATGGCACGCAGACCGTCGGAGTGGCGCACGTTGGCGCTTGTGATGATAGTCGTTTCCTCGCTGCCCGGCACGGTTTCGGCCACGTTCACAATCTCGTCGGTAGTGT
>JAFXVU010000210.1 GCA_017534705.1 Bacteroidaceae bacterium | reverse complement strand
TTGAACTCTTCTCACATTTCATCATCGACACCCTCAAGGCAAAATTCTCTGTCAAATACCCTCGTTTGGCAGACCCTCATCAGAAATCCTACTGGATACTCTATGGACTGGACCAACTGCTCCACCAATTGGTTGTGATAGCAATTTGGTACATGGCTGTAACCCACTGAAATTAATTGGTAAACAATTCATCTTTTGGAAGTAAAAATGGAAGTAAAAAAGGAAGAAAACTCGGTACGCTCTTGGGAGTTATGTGCTTTGCACAGGACGATTGCATTTAATTGCTGTAGTATCGTCCAGCACGAAGGTGCTTATCTTCCAGCCAGCATGCTGGCTTAACTCCTTATTTAACTTCATTTTATAACTTCCGAAACTTCAGTAAACAATATGACAATGAAAAAACTGATTTTCGCTATGGCTGTACTTTTGGCAGGTTGTAATCCCGCTGTTGACATCGAACAGCAAGTCGACCAACTTTACGACAAAATGTCGCAAGAGGAACGAATCGCCCAATTGAGGGGAATGTATATGGACGACTTGCTCGATGAGCAAGGACAACTCGACACGGCAAAATGCCGGATGTTGATTCCGAACGGCATCGGGCATTTCTCGCAGTTCGCCTCACAGAAACCCGTTGACCCCAACGTGCTGCGTGACCGTGTGGCAGCTGTGCAGGACTGGCTGATACACAACACCCCCAACGGCATCCCCGCCCTCTATCACGAGGAAGTGCTGTCTGGCATCAACACCAAGGGTTCCACCATCTATCCCCAACAGATTGGCCAGGCTTGTTCCTTCAACTCACAACTGGCTGAACTCAAGACCTGTCAGACAGCTACCGCAATGCGGAAGATGGGTGGTGTGTTGTCGCTCTCGCCCATGGTCGATGTGTGCCGCACGCCCAGTTTCAACCGACTGGAGGAGTCGTATGGCGAGGATGCTTACCTTTCCGCTGTTATGGGAACTGCCTTTGTACGCGGATTGCAACAGGGAGACCTGGCGAAAGGTGTGGGTACCTGCTCCAAGCATTACCTTGGCTACGGCGGTGGCGGAGATGCCGACGAGAAGGAACTCATGGAGGAAATCCTCCTGCCGCACGAAACGATGATTCGCTTGGCTGGCAGCAAGGCCGTGATGCCGGGTTATCACGCTATGCTGGATGCCGAAGGGAAGAAGAATAACTGTGTGGGCAACACCAAAATCCTCATGGACATCCTGCGTGGATACCTGGGCTTCGACGGTATGGTGGTCAGCGACTATACGGCCATTGGACAACTACCCGTTTCCATGGAAGGAGTGGATGGCGTTTCTGCTTCCGCTGTGAAGGCTGCCACGGCTATCAATGCCGGCAATGATGTCGATTTCCCTGAGGGTTCCGACTATCGCAATTTGCAGGAGGCCATCGATAAAGGGTTGGTGCAACCCGAGGCTTTCGAGCGTGCTGTGAAGGATGTCCTGCGCTATAAGTTCCGCGCTGGTTTGTTCGACAAGGATGCCTATTTGTATAGCAAGGAACAAATCACACTTGACACCCCCGAGGAACGCCAGACAGCCTACGACATCGCCACACAGTCGGTCGTACTCCTCGAAAACAACGGTATTCTGCCGCTCGTGGGAGATGCCTCAAAGGAACAGAAAATCCTGCTCACTGGTCCCAATGCCAACTCCATGTGGGCAATGTGTGGCGACTATTCCTTCCCAGCCATGACCTATTTCTGGAAGCGAATCATGGAAGACTTGGAGTATCCCGATATTGTGACGCTTCTGGAGGGTATGAACAGTCACAAGCCCGAAGGTTTTAACATCATGTACAGCCGTGGATGCGACTGGACGGAAGAGATAGAGACGAAGTTCTCCGAACTGGGCGACGAGCGTGCTTGGGAATATGAGTTGTTGCACCGCAGGGTGGATTCGGGCGAGAAAGCCGACAAGGCAGAGGCACTCGCCTTGGCGAAACAAGCCGATGTCATCATCGCTGCCGTCGGCGAGAACGTGATGCTATGTGGTGAGAACCGCGACCGCCAAGGACTCCGATTGCCTGGCAAGCAGGAACAATTTGTGGAGGAACTGCTGAAGACAGGAAAACCAGTGGTGCTGGTTGTGTTCGGGGGTAGGGCACAGGTCATCTCAGGTCTTGCAGAGCGTTGTGCCGCAGTCATTCAGGCATGGTATCCCGGTGAGGAAGGTGGAAATGCCGTGGCCGACATCCTTTACGGTAACGTGTCACCATCAGCTAAACTCTCCGTGAGTTATCCCAATACAGAAGTCTATGAACCCCTCTGCTACAACTACACCGCTGAGAAAGACCCTCGAGTTCAGTGGCCTTTCGGCTATGGACTGTCCTACACCACATTTGAATACCAGAACCTGAAAGTCGATGGCGAATGGTCAACTGCCGATGAGAGTATCCAATTCTCCTTTGAGGTGAAGAACACAGGCAAGGTTGCTGCTGATGAAATCGCACAAGTGTACCTCTCACCTGCCAACAACGATATTCCCATCCGTCCCATCCAGTTGCAGGGCTTTGCACGAGTGTCGTTGCAGCCAGGGGAGAGCAAGACCGTCAAGGTAAAACTCTATACCGAGCAGTTCGGTTACTATACACATCAGGACGAGCGTCAATGGAACATCGCTCCAGGCCAGTATGTCATCAAGGTCGGAGCATCGTCTGAGGATATTCGCCTCCAGCAACCCGTCACCCTTAAAGGAGATGTTGTCACAAAACCTCTCCGCGACTTCTATTTCTCCGAGCTAACAGTCTTGTAAACATAAACGTCTGGTTTGAGCCTCGTTCCTATCCTTTTTAGGTTGATGCGGTGAGCGGGCCTTAATCATTATAAGACAATGAGGCGGAGCATGATTTGTATCACGCTCCGCCTCTTTGTCTTATGCTTTGTCTTTTATTCCTTCCGATAGACTTTTTCCCCATTAATGTAGCTCTTCAGTTTCTGCCAGTCTTTGGGTGTCCATAGTTCGCCTTTGGTGGTGATGACGAGGATATGGTAGCCTTCTTCGTCCATCATGCCTTTGAGGTGATAGTCCTTGTCGCCCCTGATGTCATGGCCTTCGACAATGCCAGTGAAATTGGGAAGAAAGCGTGAGGAGTAATAATATGTGTACTGCTGCTCGGGGTGGTTGTCCACATAGTTGTGTGTCAGTGAGTCGAGTTGGTGGTAGATGGCTTCTGCTTCGGATTTGTACTGGATGGGGATGAAGTAATGGGTTCCGGTGGTCAGTCCTGTGTGTTTGTTGTCGCCATATTCGCTTTGGCGGCTCACCTTAGAGATGAGTCCTCCATTGCCTACGTTGTCTTCAAATCCTTCGTCGTGACGCCAATAGACGGGATAGGTCTTCGATCCCTTCAGCTTTTTCAACGATTTCAGTACGGGTTGGATTTGCGCTTCGAAGGCGGCGAAGTCGAAGGGTTTCAAGTCGTCCCAAGTGATGCCGTTGGGGATGGTATAGACGTGTTGGTAACTGCCATATCCATTGTCTCTGTTGTATATAGCGTCATAGTTCTTCTGGTAGTCGAAACTTGCTGCTTCACGGGCATTGTGGAAATAGACCTGGTTGCCGTAGCGGGAGGAATAAAGTGAGTCTTCCTCTTGACGGAATGCCAAGGAATATTTGATGGTGTCGGCACCGTCCTTGTGGTACTCGTAAAGGTAACTCTCCGAGGCATACTTGCCTAAAGCGGCAAAGGCGATACGGATGGAGTCGAGGGCTTTGTTCATCTGCTGCTCTCTTCTGGCGTTGATGCTGTCGATGGAGTGGATGACCTTCTGTCGTTGCTCTTCGCTCATGTTTCCGTTGTTGGAGGGGTGAGGGAGTAGATATATAGGGAAAGACATGCGCCATTGGTGGGTGATACCTCCTCTTTCGTATGTGTTGGATTGTTGATGGCTGACACCATACTCCAATTCCTTTAGGTAGGTTTCCAACTGGTGGAGACGCTCGTTGGCTTCCTGACTATGGGCTGTGGCAGACAACGTTGCCAGCAGCATGATGGTGAGAAACTTTTTCATCGTTCTTATTCTGTTTTTATAGGTTATCCATGTTTTTATAGGTTATCCATGAGTAATGCCACTTCCTTATGCAGGCGTTCGCCTCGTGTTCTGATATCCTGTACCTGGGAGGCCATCGTAAGGTATGGGTCGGGTGAAGCGTAGTGAACGGGTGCTATGACAGGTTCGTCGGCTGCTGGTAAGGCTTCTTGGCTTTGGCCTTCAGTGAGGGCAACATACTGTTCTGCTTGTTGTACTTGAGGCATTGTCCTGTTCCTCTTCTTAGCCTTTTTGGTCGGTTTGTGTTGGGCGACTTGCGCTTTCTCTATGTGCTCGACTGTAGCGTTCTGCCTCACCACTTCTGTTGCCGTTTGTTTGTCTTCGTCGGTTTGCTATGGTTCCTCTTCTACGTTGTTCTGCTGCGTTGCCTCTTTTACGTTGTTCTGCTGAATTACCTCTGTGGTATGCTTGGCAACTAAAGGCCGTTCCTTGGGCTGGTCTCCACCATGGTTGAATAAGAACAACAGCAGCAGGCTGGCGGCTACAGCACCGATGGATATCGGGTATAACCAACGTCGGAGTATCCGTCGTTTGTTTTCCTTCTCCTGTGCTTGATGCATCCTTTCCATGAAATCGGATGGCAATTGTGGCGTATTGGCGTACATGCGTCGCATGGCTTCGCGCAGGTCTGTATCTTTCGGTTTGTTCATATCGCTGTAAGTTTCTTATAGAGTTTCTTTCTGATTCTGTAGAGTCGGCTGGCCAGTGCTTTCGCGTCGATGCCAGTGATAAAGGCTATCTCTGTGAGCGGGCGGTCGTCGAAGTAGTAGAGTGTGAGCAACATCCGTTCTTCGTGGGGCAACTGTTCCATCTGTGCTTGCAGCTGTTCAATGCGTTGTTCCTTGCCCGAAGAGAGTTCTGCTTCCAGTTCTGTGTCGCTGATATCTGTCTGCCAGACCGAACTGTCTTCCATTGATACAGTGAAGGGTCGATGGCGTTTCATAAAATCTATCGTCTGTTGGTAGGCAATGCGGCATAACCAAGTGGAGAGGGAAGACTGACGGCCGTCAAAATTTCCAATATAGCGGAAGGCTTTGAGAAAGGTGTCTTGAAGCAGTTCCTGCGCATCCATTATATCGGGAACCTGCCTCGCTATCATGGCGAAGACTGGAGCGGCGAAACGGCTGACCAACTCGTCCTGCCCTTTGCGCTCACCCTTTTTCACGGATTCCACAATCTGCTTTTCTGTCTGCATTATCAGTCCTGTTTTTTGATTCCTTCTACTCGTTATACGACGAAAAAAGAAAAATATCACGCTTGTTTCGCGTTTTTTTCACCATTTTCCACTTTTTCCCGCAAAAATAGACAAAAACTGTGGATGAATTAGCTTATCAATCGTTTCTTTGTGACTTTTGCCTTCATTCTTCAATTCCTTCTGACTTTTGTACCTAAAAAAGCCCGGTCATCCAACATTTTCTATAGATTGTTTTGCGTTCATATAAAAGAAAGCGTTAAATTTGCAACGCGAAGACGGAAAAGCGGATGAAAAATCTCCTTATTATTGAATAGAGGTCTTGATTCCCTTTTTCTGACGAGAAAGTCTAAGGTTATACTATGAAAAACTATCTTGATAAAACACTATGCTTATGAACTTAACCTTAACATATCAACACTACCTTGAGGACAAACTCAACGACCCTGACCTTGTGTCACAGGTCGAACGCGATGCTTTCTACTGTTGCTGTCATTTGGGAGCGAGAGGCGACTTCATGGTGATTGTTATTCGTCAAGACTGCATCGAGACCTATCAGTGCCACTGTTCTGATAGCCAAGGAACACTTCAACTGAGCATCGACGGCATGGACCAGCACCCATTCTCTTTCACCCATGTGATTGAACATGTAAGTGGAGGGCTGCCTGACACACAGGGGTGGAACGCCATGTTTTTCCACAATGGGCAACGGTTTGAATACGACACGTATTACGACCAGTATCTGCCTGCTGGAGCCATGCGAAAAATCACGGACTACATGAGGATGATACCCCAGCATAACCATCTGCCCGCTTTCGTCATAGGCGAGCACACCGACTTCAACATGCTCATGTATGCGTTGCAAGGAAGATTCGCCAATCTCACCGTCATCCACCATCATGGCATCGACAACAGTCAACCTGCCTATATCCTTCCGGAGAAACTCAATTCGAATGATGTCCATCTGTCTATCTCTAGCGTTCGACTTGGGATGTGGCTCAACAGATGGTCAACTCCAATCGCCGTTCCTCTGGATAGAACCACGCTCAACTCTTCATTCTGGCTCGACAGGAAGTGGAAGGACATTTTGCCTGACCTCCTACAACCAGATGCTCGTGTTGCTGGCACAAACGTGAAATATATTTCGTTCAAAACCCAAACCGACGCTTACAGGAACATCTTCCTCACGGCGAGGGCCATCGCAGACGGAACGGAGAAAATGACGAGGTTGCACAGCTTTTTCTGAAATTCAAAATAAGACAACAATATGACAGACTTACTGACCATGATGTCCGACATTGGACTCAAAGACATAGAATCAGAGATTCAGTCTCAACTGCAAACGGTGGAGAATAACGACAACACCATGAAACTGGCTGTCTTGCTCTCCATCATCTCCGAGGAGTGCCTAAAGCGGCTCGATACCATTGACACCGCACCGTTTGTCTCTCAACTTCAGGAACGGCTCCTCAAACTCCATAATGAATACGAGAAGAGGAAACCGCAACTGGAAACACACCGACGCCTCAATATGGAGATTCTTCAACAGACGGAATCGGCTAACGACCAACTGAGAGACCTTGACGAACGTATACCACGACTGCTGACGAAGTACGACGAACAATTGAAATCGGTGATAACAAGCCGTGACAAACTGCAGATTGAGAATGTCATCAAATCATAACATACGACTGTTCGACATCTGTCGAGAAGGCACACATGTGCTGGGGCCAGGACTGCGTTATGTGCTGTGGACGCAGGGATGCCATCGACGATGCAAGGGGTGTGTCACACCTCAAAGCCAACCCTTAGACGGCGGAACGGATATCGACATAGAGGCTCTTGCCACCGATATTGTGAATTACCGCGGAATAGACGGACTGACAATCAGTGGGGGAGAACCTTTCCTACAGGCTGACCAGGTGAACAGACTTCTCGAACTGGTGCGCCAGCATAGACCAGAACTCACCGTAATTGTTTACACGGGCTACACGATTGAGCAACTCGAACACATCCCTCATGCGAAAGAAGCATTGCAACACGTGGATGTGCTGATTGATGGAGAATATGTAGAAGAACTGAACGACAACAAGGGCATTCGTGGCTCATCCAACCAACGCATCATCGCGTTGAGCCACCGACTCGACAAATATCTCGACCAAATGGCAGATGGAATCAGAAAAATCGAATACGTGGCTCAGGACGCGGCAACAGCGACAACAATAGGAGTGCCACACAAGTACAAACTTTAAATCTTTAAACACTATGAGCAGAGATGTAAAATCCACCACACTTGATGGTATCAACAATGGACTCGAAAGAGGCATTAACCGTCTGCGCGGACAATTGCAGAACGAAATCAGAAACACAGAACAGAGAGTCCTCAACCAAGCCGACCAGAACGCTCGCTGGATGATTGAAGACGCAAGACGCGGACTCTATGAGAATATCGAAGCACTCGAAGCCAATCTCGACAGTCGCATCGATGACGTACAGCGTAGCCTTGGCGCAAAAATCGACCAGAATGCACGCAACATGCGCAAGAGCCTCAGAGACCTCGACCAGAAACACACACAGGCACTCCGCAACCTCCGCGACGAAATCTACGATGCACTCGATAAACAAAGTGAGGCCATGGAAGAGATGCAGGACGAGATTGAATCGCTCGCTGATGGGCTGAACACGCTCAACAACAATCTCAACCAACTCGAGAAGAATGTGAACCAGCGTTTCCAAAACCAACAGCAGCAAATCAACACCATCAACGCCAACGTCAAGAACCTCTACGACATCCGCCAACAGGACGAGAACAATAAACTGCTTGCCGCAGGAGAGGCACTGGCTCTTTTGGAAACCATACGACAGCGCACACCTGTGGCTCGATTCGCGCCCCAAAGCATGCAAGACAAGGTGGCCCTTCTGGAACAGCGCCTTCGCAGCATCAAGAAGAACCCCGGAGCGTGCTCTATTACCGATGCCAACAACCTTGTCGATGAAGCGCTCGTCATGGAGGCCGAAGCGGTACGCCAACACCTGAAATGGCAGGCCAAGCACAAACTGGCTAAAACCATGGCCGATGCCTTGTTGAGACTCATGCAGGAGAACATGAAACTCAAGGTCAACAGCATCTATGACGAAAGCCAGACCGAGGAACTGCAGGCCGACTACTGGACCCACGGCAAGTACAGCCAGTTGGAACAACAAATAAAGGAGGTCCAGAAGCGTATCGACAGCGGACAGCCCGACATGGCCGAACTTGACCAACTGATTGCCAAACTCAACCAAATGAAGAGTCAGGCAGACCAACTGCGTGAGGAAGCGGTTAACCTCGGCATCCTGAGCGAGTGCCGAGTGGCTGTCTCCAACGATATCCTCAATACCATGCTTGAGCAGGGATGGGAATTGAAGGATGACCCTGGATTCATGGGAGGAGAGGAGGATGACGACTGCCGGGAAGGCACATACGCCGTGCTTGAGCGTAAGGTCACAGGTGAGCAACTCTCCATACTCATTATGCCTGAAGAACAGAACGGAACAACGGTCAACAAAATCATCTTCCATCGCAACGATGACCGTGTCGAGGCAGAAGGAGCATTCCAGACCCGCATGGAACAAATCAAGCGCGAGATTGAGAAGAGCGGACATAAGCTCGGAAGTATCAAGGCGCCTGCTTGTGGTGGTGACGGCAAGATACCGCAGCTGAAAGACCCGCAGAAACTACGCCGCAAAGGAGCCGCTAAAGACGTGGACAAAGCCGTCAACAGGAGGGGATAAAACTCAATCAAACGATTAATCGATTATACGTTTATCCGATTAAACGAATAAACAAAAAAAACGAAAAAAGTAAACCTCATGATCACACAGCGAATAGATGCCCTCGACATCAACCATCGAGGACTCTTCACGGCCATCTACGGCGTGAACAGAACAGATGAGGTCTATGTCACTGCAGACTTGCGTGTCAACAACCTCTATGAGGCGCTCTACCTCTATCTCAGGCAGGAGGGATACATCACTGTGTTCTATGATGACAAGGCTTTCTCTTTTGAGCAGCAACAACTCATCGATTTCTTCGGATTCAACGCACCCCAGCAGAACGCTCCTGCTGCACCCCGGCGCAGGGACTTCTTCGCAGGAAAAGGTCCTATGGCCAAGAGTCGTGATGTAAACCGTCAGGTTAATGCCGCTAATGGAAACAATCTGGCGGGCACTGGAGATGACAACACCACTCGCCATCCCTCCATACAAGTGATCAGCAACAGCCTCGGCAGGGTTTATACGGTCACTCAGAGTGTTGGATTCTTCAGCTCGGTCAACGGTATGGTCGAACGTGACGCGCAGCGAAAGGTCGCGGTGGTCTTTATCAATCCTAACACACTCCAATATGATGAGGACGAACAGAAGATGTATGAGAACCAGCTCAGCAACATCAGGGCCAACTACATCAGACGGAATATCGGACTCAAGATCATCGCACTCTACGATTTCAAGTCCAACGAGGCCTTTGCTGAGGAACTGAAGAACGGAAGCGACAAGTTCCTCTTCCGGCCGCCCTTCAAGGACCTCATGCTCGAGGACCTCACACCCACTACCGACAAAGAGGGAAACACAAAGAAACAAGTCCTCAAGACGGTCTTCTTTATGGCAGATCCCGAACGTGACGAAATTGCCAATATGCTGAACCGAAGAAGAATCACAGAGGGACTGCCCCATATCTTTGGAAACGTTCCCTGGAATCATATAGTGCTGAGGATGTGGCAGGGCATAAGTACCGACAAGAAGCATAAAGACGCCACGACCTTGCGCTTGATGCGTGATTTCATCACCTTGCCTATAGAAGACTTAGACCGAATCATCAATAACATGGATACCGTCAAAGCCATCGATAAACTCAATGCCATGCAGGGCATTGACAACATTAGGAAACAGTTCGATGAATACAGAAAAGCGCTCAAGGCACACCGCGCAGGAGCGGGTGGAGGACGATTCCGTCCACACATGGCGCTTATGGGAAGTCCTGGAACTGGTAAGTCGACCGTCGCACGTCTCTTTGGTGACATACTTCGTGAGGACGGACTCCTCCCCAAAGGACATTTCGTCAAGGTGGATGTCAGCGAACTCATCGGAGAGTATATCGGAAGCACAAGGCCGAAAACAAGAGCTGTCTGTGAGCGAGCTCGTGGCGGTGTCCTCTTCATCGACGAAGCCTACGGACTGATGTCGGGCGACAACGACCACGGTGACGTCAACTACGGGTCAGAGGCCATCGAGGTCCTCATCCAGTTCATGGAGGACAACGACGACTCCCTCGTCATTCTCGCTGGATATACTGACGAAATCATGCATCTGATCAATGAGGGCAACAAGGGATTCCGACGCAGGTTCAACAATCTGGGTTTCTTCTATTTCCATGACTACAAACCCGACGTGCTCTTCAATATCTCCATGAAGATGATTAACGTGCCTACTACCGAGGAATTCCGCACTGCGCTTAAGAACATCATCAAGTTCAAGTATGCATACCGGACCAAGAAGTTCGGTAATGTGGGCGATATGGAGAACCTTGTCAACAATATCGTAGGAACCTACCGCAACAGCGGAGACAGGCAGCCGCTCGATGTGCGTCACCTGCCAGATAAACTGCGCATGCTTATCGACCCGTCTATGCTCAATCAAAAGGCAATCTTCGGTGACCTCAATGCGCTGGTGGGACAGCAAGGCGTGAAAGAAGTGGTGAAGAACCTCTTCAACAAATGCCTCGCCGAAAGGAACAAATTGAGGCTCTTTGATGACTTTGAGCCAGAAATGCCCAAACTCAACTTCGTTTTCAGCGGTAATCCCGGAACGGGAAAAACCACCATCGCCCGTATCATGGGAGAGGTTCTGCAGAAACTGGGCGTGTTGCAGAGCGAGGATGCCAACGTGATGACGGAAATCGCCGGTAATGACTTGCTCGCAGCGAATCCTGAACAAGTAAAGAAACTGTTTGAGGACAACATTGGAAAGGTGCTCTTCATCGACGAGGCTTACATGCTCACTCAAAGCCCGAGAGTGCTGGCCGATATCGTCGGTAATATTACCAATAGGGACTACGAGAACAAACTGTGCATCATCATGGCAGGTTACACCAATGAGATGCAGCAGATGATGAATGTCAATCCCGGTATGTCACGCCGAATGAGCAGCGTCATTAACTTCACCGACTATACCAACGAGGAATTGTGGGAGATTCTTCTGCGAATGGCCAATAACCCCAAGACACAAGTAAGAATGGATTCCAACACCTGCAAGAATCCTGCTGTTCGATATTTCGCTTCACTTGTCAGAGACCGCAATTTCGGAAATGCTGGTGTGGTGGGAACATTGATGGCCATTCTCAAAGACCATCGAGACGAACGCTACAACAATGCAACACCAGAACTGCAGGCCAACACAGATTTCGCCATGCGCATCATCCCTGAAGACTTTCCACAGGTGGATGACGCTGACAATCCGTCTCCAGACAATGGACAAGGAATTGGCGGACAGAATATCTTCGACCATCCAGCATACTACAGCGGACAGATTGACTGCGCTGGAGAAGATGCGGACGCTTACGTGGCCAACGGCAACGACCTTTATGCCTCTGTCGGACTTATTGAATCGCGTAGTGGTTCGGGAACGGCTTTCATTATCTCAATCAAGAACAGATATGTGCTCACGGCAAGCCATGTGGTGGAAGGAGAGAACGTTTTCACTTTCACACTTAATATGAGAGGAACGAAAATGGCAACTCAGGCAACATTGCTTTGGAATAACCCACAACATGACTTCGCCATCCTCCAACTCCATAGCCTGCCCGACGGAGCAAAATGTTTCAACTTCGATCTTGATACGCCGCGCGAACCGTCCACATACATTCAAATCGCAGGTTTCCCTATGGGCACCCAGGTATCCGACAGCATGTTGCTTACACAAGGTGTCATCAGTAATACAGAGAACGGCTGTCGAATCACCAACACTCACGGCGTCTCACGTACTTTCGATGCTATCCGTACCCAGGCGGGTGCCACACATGGTTCCTCGGGGGGACCGGTGATGCTTGCCAACAACTGGAAAGTGATAGGAATACTGCATGGCGGCATGAACGAGGACGGATTCTCGATGAATATCGTCAGCGACATCCGACAACTCTTCAACGACAACACACTTAGCATCAGAATATAAGTTCCTGCGGTTTATCGCAGAACTATTAACAGCAATTACTGCTCGAAATCAACAATTGTTTATTCTCGTACCTACAACAATGAAACACGCTACGGAATAATTGATAAAAGGTTTGAAGTTCTCGGTTTAATTGATTAACTTTGTCAGGTATTATTTTGACTGAAGTTGAACCTATGATTTAAAGATGGGTATGAAGACAGAAATCAATAAATATGGCAAGATACCTCAGGAAATCCTAGACAAAAAACTACTGATAGGCGCAGAAGGTATATCCGTCAGAATTCTGATGGACGATACTCAGGATGTGTGGATACCCCTTGATGAGACTTCTTTGTCTGCCCCTCTTTTCTCGGGAGAAAAATGGACATGGCGTGACTTGGTTGGCCAACATCCCACACCCGATTTCTTCTTGGGCAACTCGCTCGTCAAGAGAATCGTGTTGACGGTGAAGGCCGATGGCAATCAAATCCTCGTAACCGCTCCAGGTTGTTCAACAATCATCCTGAATGGTGAGGAGAAAACAGAGAATCCGACTCAGTCCATTGCTAATCAACCCAAACAGAAGTTCATATACTTCAGGGGTGTGAAAGTGAATCTCTTTGGAAAAGAGGAAATGGAAAAGAAAACCGAACAGGAACTCGTCAGACAACGGCAGTTTTTGATGCACCAACTCGATTTCAATGTGATTGCCACCGATACCAATATATGGATAGCGGAAGAAGACAACAACGGAAAGAAACAAATGAAATACAAGCACATGTTGTTGTTTCTCGGTCAAACTCAAAGAGAAAAGGCCATTAAACCCGGCGATGACTACACCTTCAATGATTATCGTTTTGAGATGCACAATGCTGTCTATTCTGAAATCAACAGTTTCAGTAAAGACATGGATGATGCGAGACAGCCTATGGCATGGAGCGCTAAGTGCCTGATTAGTGATATGTGCAAAAAAGAGGGGAAACAACTCAAGGCAAGGCTTGAATTGGTGGTCGAAGAAGCCGAAGACGACACGAATAAGATATATGCCGACAAATGGATCAGACAGTACAGCAAGAATATCATGATTGAGGAAAGATTGCGGTTGTTGGTCATCACCAATGACAGAGACTTGCAAATCAGGGTCAATAATGACTGCAACCGCGATTGGACAGATTACAACAAGAAACCTGAAAACAAGGATAAAAGAATCAGACATGATTTGATACCTGTAACAGAAAGAGGTGACATCATCATGACTATCACCGATCAGATACAAATGATTGACAGAGTGCTGCAAGAGCGCTGTCATAGTATCGACAATAGAAAGAATTCAGAAAAACGAACTTACTAAACACACAACTATATGGCTACTACAATATGCCCAGTCTGCAATCAGGCAACGAACACCACCTTTTGCAATCATTGTGGATTTGAGATTCATATCCTGCCAACAACAGTCAGCGCTGAAGTAAAGGCGTACGAAGAGAAACGTATAGCGAAGTACAAGGAGAATCTGACCAAGCTGAAAGAAGAACAGGAGGCTCATGAAAGCACCAAGAGAGAACTGGAAAAAATGCGGGCCGAGAAAACGACAGCCGCTTCATCTGAACCGTCGACTACTGTTGAACTGATACCGTTTCCTGCAGAGCTCGTTATTGCAGATAAATGCCCCGTCTGTGAGTCGAAAATGACAGAGGAGCAAACCTATTGTGAGCATTGCGGATGGACCAGAATCATCTATCCACAGGTGGTGCCTCCAGCCATTGTCAGAATGGAGGAGGAAAGGCTTTCCAAAATGAAGGAGGCGTATCAGAAACGTTTGGATAAGGAACGTCAGCAGACCGCCGACACCAAATCCCTGAACGAGGAAATCCGTCGCCAGAAACAACTTGTCGCAGATGCCCAGAATAAAAACAAGGAACTGACAGAAAGCAACGAGAAACTATTCGACGAACTCTTTGCAACTAAAGGTGAACTCAGCATTGTCAAAGGGAAACTTGACATCGCCAATGGGAAACTTGATGCCGCAAATAAAAAAATCGCCGACGTGGAGAGTGAGAGGGACGTTGCCAATGAGAAACTCTTGAAAGAGACCACCGAACACACCAAGACAAAAGGTTTACTCGAGGCTGAGCAAAAAGCACATGCCGCCACGAAAAAAGAACTGGAGGAACTCCGCGCCAAAGCAAAAACCAACCCTCCAGTTCAACCCACACCGCCCGTCAAACCCAATACCCCCACTAAACCCAAAGGAAAAAAGAGAGGCGATGCCATTTTCAACCTCAATGGCAAAACCATTCGCGTTCCTCTCTATGAAGGTGAAAATGAACTCTCTGCTCCACAAGGCATGAACTGCGGAGTGAGCGGAAACCTCTTCCAGGTGAAGGTGGATGCAACAGGAACTCGCATTTACGACACCTGTGGAAAGACACGACGCGCCAACGGACTTGAAATCGGCCCCAAAGGCAAGGAAATCTATTCGGGCGATGTGTTTGCCATCGGAAGCATGAAAGTGGCTTTTGAAATGGAAGAGATAGACCTCGATAACCTTCTGATTTGAACGATTTTACAAACACTTAAAAAAACATACTATCATGAGCGAAGTAGTAAAAAGAGAACCATTACGTTGGGGATCAGACCAACCTGGACATATCGTCTTTCTCGTTGACCTCTCTGGGTCAATGGTCGACAAAATCGACTACGTCATCAATGCGCTGCAGAAGACATGCCAAAGTATTCTCACCCGGTGCATAGGAGGAGGACAGGTCAAGAACAGAGTGAGTGTCGCTATCTATGGCTACAATTACCATATCGTGGAATTGCTCAAATGCGATGCCCAGGGATTAGCCAGAGCCTTAAAGGATGCTAAAAGGGAAAACAGACCGCTCTTCGACAAGAACGCAGAGGCCAAACCTGAGTACCAGACGTGCATGAAGATGGGTTTCGAAAAGGCCAAACAGGATGTCGACCAATGGATTGCTGGACAAAAAGCTAATGGAAAAACGGCTATTCCTGCTCCCATTGTCATCAATATCACCGACGGACAACCCTACGAGGGGGATGATGTACCACAGGATGAGGTGTTCAGGCAGACTCTTCAGGCTGCCAGGGACTTGATGAATGTCATGACCATGGATGGAAATGTGCGAATCTTCAATGTGCATTACGACCCGGAGACATCCGACCCGACGCTTCGTTTCCCGACATCGCAACCCACACTTAATGAGAATATGGCATTCCTCTATCAAGCCAGTTCACCCATGTCTGACGAGCTCGTCTTGTCTGCCCAGTCCTATGGATTTCCTGAGGCAGTCAGTGGGTCGAGGTGCATGATGTCGAACGAGAAGGATGCCAGCAAGTTGGCCAGCTTTATTGAATGGGGGTCATCAAAATAGACGGCAGAGGATATGAGCGTGCAAGTCAAATCGTTCATCACCCACAAGAGGGGAGAGACCGACAATGACATCCAGGACAGTATCGACTACGACTTGGCACGGGGTCGATTCGCACTCAGCGATGGAGTCACCAACTCCTTCCTGCCTGATGTGCTGTCCAAAATGCTCACCCAGGCTTTTGTGAATGACGAGGACAACGCGTCTTTTCCACCCGACTATCTGCCCCAACGTTTCAAGGAGCAGCGCGACCAATATATGGACGCGCTCGACGAGGATGCACGGATGCTACAAGAGATGGTGGAGGAGGAATTTCACATCGCGGCGGCCACCTTCGTCGGATTGACCCTGAAGGATAACGTCTTCTCATGGCAAGTGTTGGGTGACTCATGTCTCTTCATCTTGCCTGAGGACGGACACTTGCGGTGTTTTTGTAGCATGCCTGTCAACATCTCACCCGAATGGAAACTGAAAGTCGATTTCGGCAACCGTCCCCGTCAAATCCATTCTGATGGAGTGGTTGTCGGCGAATGGACCAACGGGAAAAGAACCATCTTAAAAGGATGGGTTGTCTTGGCAAGCGACGCTTTGTCCGATTGGCTTATCAAACAACACAATTTGGGGAACAATCCCATCGACACCCTTTGGAATCTCAACGACAACAGTGATTTTGAGAACTATGTCGAACAGGAATACCAAACTCAACGACTGAAAAGCGACGACGAAAGCGTCATCATCATCAAAATCGATGAAGAAGCTGGCTCATCTGCAAATTCAGAATCTCCAGTAGTATCTGAACCCACCAATTCGTCTGGACCCACAGAATCCTCCAAATTGCCCGATTCGTCGAATTATGACTCGGTTTACTTCGACTACTATGACGATTTCGATTACTTTGACTATTCTGACTACGCCATTTAAATCTGCTCTCCCTTATGAATTTAGTCATCGAAATACCCGACGCCCTGGAGGCGAGTGTAGCCAATGTGCTGATTCCAAGTCTGAAAGGCTATACATACGTCAGCGCCACAACCCCTGATGCCTACTATTCATTTGAGATGGACTCGGGGGCCTTCTGCCAGACATTCCCGATGCACCGCACAGGAGTGAAGTCGAAGAAATGTCTTCGTCTATGGGTCAATGACGAGGCACGTAAGAGAAATCTCACGCATATCAAGAATGTATCGGGCTATTTCAACCTGCATAAGGTGGATTATGTAGTGAAGTATGAGTATGTGGAAAAAGCCTTCCGCCTGAATGATGGAACGGTTATACCTGGGGTCGTCATGGACTGGATAGAGGGTGATACCCTCATCAAGTACGTGAAGAAGAACTACAAAAACTCGTCTGTCATGAGGCAACTGGCCAAGGACTTCCGTGAGATGGTCGATTACCTCAACCGCAACGGCATGGCGCACGGAGACCTTTCTGGTGACAATATTATTGTGACACCGCAACGCCGGCTTTATCTCATCGATTACGACTCCTTCTATGTCAAAGGACAACCTGACAACATTCCGCAACCCACATCGGGAATAGTGGCATTCCAACACCCTGCTCGAAGAAGCAACAGATACCTCAACACCTACATGGACTATTTCTCACAGCAGGTCATCTATCTCTCCTTGATTGCCATTGCGGAGAAGCCATCACTCTTCAAAGAGGACAGCGATAAAGGGCTTGTATTCCAGGATGCGGATTTACTCTCTGAGGAGGCATTGAAATCGTCAAGGGCATTCATCAATATGGCGACCATCAAGAACAAAGAGGTACAGGACAGGTTGAAAGACCTCAAGGAGGACATCGGAAAACCCTTCGACAAAGTACGCTCACTCACCGCCATATACGACTGGGAAAAAGAACTGGCCAGAAGGGAAGAAGAGAGACGGAATCGTGAGAAACCACGAGTGGATGAAATAATCTATCCGAAAAAAGACGAGGAACCGAGACGTGTGGTGAAGACTCTTGCATCATACTGTGGCATTTGTGGCTATCAGTTCCCCATTGCTACAAACCAAGCTTATTACTGCCCGATGTGTGGCACGCAGCGTAGAACTTTGGAACAAAACCAATAACCTCCTTGGATGTCGGATCAGTCGCCATACCAAGGTGGCAAAAAATAGGAATATACGATGACGAAGATTTGCAAATCGTGTCAATACCGCAACATAGACGCACATCATTATTGCGTCAAGTGTGGAAAGCCTTTGGAGAGGGGTGTGGCCCTTCTTCCAAGGAAGTATGTGGTGATATCAGAGGACGAATACAAGAAACTAAAAGGGCAACAGGCCGCGCTTGAGGTTTTGCAGCGTTCACATAGTGCATTGCAAACTTCCTATAATGCCCTCAAGAACAAAACCAATAATTCCCGAAACAGAGGAAACGACAGTTCAACTTCCTCGAGAATATGGGGATGGCTAAAAGATTTCTGGGAGGAATGGGGAATCGGTATCTTTTACTTAGCCGCTCTCGGAATGTTCATCTGGGGTATTGTATCGTTGGTCAAGTCATGTGAGTCGGACAGTAACGACTACTTTGTGAAAATCGTGCAGGACGAGAACACTGGCAAATACGGCTTATATAATGAACAGACAGAACAGCAGGTGCTGGCATGCGACTACGATACCATCATCCATAACTACGCGTCGAATTTCAATTTCTTCTATTTAATGAAAAACAGCCTGTGGGGGGTCACCGACAGCCTTGGACAAGTTACTGTCGATTGCACTCTTGATTCGGTGCGTGCATCAAGCAAGAGGGAGGATTTCGTGCTCATCTCATACTCAGAGGATAAGAAAGGCGTGCTGTCTAATTACGGACAGGTTATCCTTCCTTGCGAGTTTGCCTCAGTATTATGGGAGTACAAACCAGGAGAGTGGGTTAGCAATGAAGAACCTGCTAATTATGTTGGAAATATCATTCCAGTCAAAAAAACAGTCAATAGCCAATGGGAACTCTTCAACCGCAATGGTGAACGCATTACCTCTAACCAGTATTTCATCGTTCGACAGACATGCCATCCCGAACTCGTCAAGGTCAGCAAGAAAGCGACTCCTTACAAATATGGCTTGGTTAATTCGGAGGGAAAGGAGGTCTTGCCTTGCTCATACAGCCATATCTATAATTTCTTCGACGACCGCTCTTGGATAAGAGAGGGAAGACCAAGAACCTCTGTCGCCGACAATGGAGTTGCTGATAAATGGATGTGTATCAATTCCCAGGGAAAGGTTGTGTTCGAGCTTTCTGGAAACTATACAGTGAATCGTTTCAGTCATGGTTTGGCTGCTATTGTGAATAGGCCTGAATACTTACAAGAAGATTTGATAGGTTTCTGTGATGTCAATGGTCACTGGCCGATTCCAATCATGTATAGCTTCAGGAAGACCGAGAATGGCGGCGTGTTTATCCCTACATTCTCCGATGGCCCCGACCCTCGAGCGTGGGTCTCTTACAAAGGCAAGGACGGCTATCTCACTCTTGACGGGAAGTTCCATGAGCAATAGTAAAAGGAGGGGTTCCAATTTGATTCGGAATCCCTCCTTTTGTTATTGTTTGGTTGTGCTTATTTCATTTTCTTCACGGTCTTGTTGCCTTTTCTGACAATATACACACCGCGCTGGGGTTCGCTCTGCAGACGGATGCCTTGTAGCGAGTAAATCTCTGTCGGTGCATCGCTGTTGTCTTCAAAAGATACCGTTTGGATGGCATCGACAATGTTGTAGCCGTAAAGCACCACCTTGTCGGCGCGGAATTCCTGTTCGCCTGCTCCCTCAGCCAGATTGGCCTGGAATCCGAGACAAACATCCTGCGGTTCGCTGAGCGTGAAGAAGATACCATTGAAAGTACTGCTTGCACCACCGTTGGCAATGTCGAGCCATGCGATGGACTGAGTCTCTATATCTTCTGTAGGAAGTGGCTCAGAAGCGGCGAAGAGATAAGCCTTCGAGAGGTTGTAACGGGTTTGGAAGGTGTTGCCGAAATAATAGCGGCCGGCATCAAGATGCACTGTCTGATAGATACGGGCATTGCTCAAGTCACCCTCTTGGCTGTTGCCACGGTCGTCCCAGATGCCGAGCATCAGACAATCGTAACCAGGGTATTTGTCGAGTCCTTGCTTGGTGCCGTCGCCTCCATTGGGTATGCCGAAGTTCTCTACTGTCCAGTATGCGGGT
>JAFXVU010000209.1 GCA_017534705.1 Bacteroidaceae bacterium | reverse complement strand
TCGATATAAAATATGAACAACACTCTATTTCCGACCTTGTCATGACCAAGATAAAATACATAGCCTATATCTTTCTGGCCCTGTTTTTTCCCATTGAGGGAAAGGGGGTGCCTACACCTCAAGAAGAAAGCAGGCAGACAACGCTCTTGTTGCAGCAGTTGGACTCTACCATAAAAAAAATCCAACAATATGATGCTGCCCATGAAAAAAACATTGAAGCCATCAAGCAGCAACTCCGCCGTCAGAAAGGCGGATTGAAAGAAGAGATTGTCCTGACCGACAAACTCATCGAAGCCTATTCGAAATTCAACTACGACTCCACCATATTATATATTAACCGCAACCTGCAGTTGGCGGAGCAGAACGGAGACCAAGGCATCATCACCCGGATGAAATTGCGCAAGGCGCAATACTATGCCAAGACAGGTTCCTATCTCGAAGCCATGAGCATCATCAAGAAAATCGAAGAGAGCCAATTGCCCGACAGCATCCTTCCCCTGTTTTATGATGCCTGCAGGGATGTTTATGGTGAGTCGGGATACTACTCACACGACCAAGAGATCAATGCCAGCTATCTCGACATAGCCGGCCGCTACCGATATTTGCTGCAGCAATACTACAGCAAGTTGCCCGAGAGCGACATCTACCTGGACCTGCTTGAGACCCGCGCACGCAATCAGCAAGACTATGCGGCAGCCCTGAAATACAGCGACCAGCGGCTTGAGCATATCGACTCGCTGTCGAAAAAATACTCCGAGGTGGCTTATTTCCGCTCATTGATTTACAAGGGCCTGGGAGATAAAGAGAAAGAGAAACAATGGCTGATCAGGTCAGCCATCGGAGACCTCCGCCATTCCATCAAAGACCAGGCATCGTTATGGACACTGGCCAATCTGCTCAGTGAGGAAGGCGATGTGAAACGTTCGTATCTTCTCATCAACATCTCGCAGGATGGTCTGCAACAATACAGTTCACCTCTGCGCAACCTCCAGAGCATAGACATTCTCAACAACATCGCACACAACTATCAGTTGATGACCAACAACCAGAACCACAAGCTGAGTGTGATGCTCGTTTTGGCCGGCGTACTTGCGCTGCTTCTGGCCATCGCCGTTTTGTATGTCATCCGGCAGATTCGCAGACTCAAGGTTGCCCGTAAGAAATTGGACGAGAACAACCAGGAACTGGTCAAGTTGAACAATGAATTGCAGCAAACGATAGAAAAGCTCCACGAGAGTTACAACATGCTCAACGAGAGCAACCGCATGAAAGAAGTCTATCTGGGCAACTTCCTCACGCTCTGTTCCGATTACATCACGGAGATAGAGACATTCCGCTCCACCGTCGTGAAGAAGCAAAAGAGCGGCCAGCTCTCCGCTTTTTTGTCGCCGAGCAAGATGCGTGAGATGAAATCGAGGCATTTCGATGAGTTGCTGGGAAACTTCGATGTCGCCTTCCTCAATATCCTGCCCACATTCATTGATGAATTCAACGCCCTCCTTCGGCCAGAATGCCGTATCATCCCCCCAAAATCAAAATCACTCACTCCGGAACTGCGCATATTCGCATTGATACGCCTGGGCATCACCGACAGTTCAAAGATTGCTGAATTCATGAATTACTCCGTCCACACCATTTACAACTACCGATCGACCGTAAAAAACGCCGCTATCGGTTCAAGAGATGAGTTTGAAGACGCCGTAAAGCAAATCGGCAACACTCAAAAGCCTTTTTAAAATCTACTTTTGGGCCATTGCGCCATTATCGTAAGTAGCTGTGGATTAACAACATAAGCAAAACCGCCTGTGTTGCTAATCTACTTTTCGGTTTTTCGTCGAATCACGTATCCTTGTTTTTATTACTTTTGCAACGAAAATCCAACCTAAAATCGCACTACCCAATTACCTTTTACCATAAAACCACAAATAACAATAAAACTATAAAACCTATTCAATGAGAAAGAATCCTTTAAAACAGTTCTTTGCGATAGCATTGATGTTGGTCATTGGCTCATTGCCCGCAGATGCCCAGCAAATCGTGAAAGGACTTGTCGTTGACAAAGAAGGCACGCCACTGCCTGGTGTCACCGTTGTTGTAAGGGGTAAGGAATCGGGCGGAACCGTCACCTCCGTAGATGGCAAATACGCACTGAATGCCGAGCCCAAGGATACCATTACGTATTCCTACGTTGGTTTTGCAACGAAGAAGGAATATGTGGGTAAACGCAATGAGATTGACGTGGTCATGCGAGAAGATGAGAACACCCTTGAAGAAATGGTGGTCGTAGCATTTTCCCGCCAGAAGAAAAACTCCGTGATCGGTTCCATCGAAACGATCAATCCCTCAGAGCTGCGCACGCCAAGTACGAACCTGACGAACACGATGGCAGGCCGCATCGCCGGCATCGTGTCTTATCAGCGTACCGGCGAACCTGGCAAGGACAATGCGAATTTCTTCATCCGTGGTGTGAGCAGCCTTGAGAGTTCGCTCGCCGGTCCGCTCATCCTGATCGACGGCATTGAGATGTCGACCGAAGACCTTGCCCGTCTGGAACCAGAGAACATTGCCAGTTTCTCGATCATGAAAGACGCCACCGCCACCGCCCTCTACGGTTCGAAGGGTGCCAACGGTGTGATTCTGGTGACGACCAAATCAGGAAAGAAGGGCAAACTCAAGATCACGGGCCGTCTGGAATCTCAAATCTCCACTCCTACGAAGATTCTGAAATTCGTGGACGGTGTGGAATACATGAACCTTTACAACTATGCCATCCGCACGCGTGACATACAAGGTGTGACCAGCGATGCCTACCTGATGGAGAAGATTGAGAACACCCGCAATGGTGTTGACCCGATGCTCTATCCCAACGTGGACTGGTATGGGATGATGTTCAAGAATGTAGCCTTCAACAACAAAGCCACCGTGACAGCCTCGGGTGGTGGTGAAGTCGCCCAGTATTATCTGTCGGCCGCCTACACCCATGAGAACGGTCTTCTGAAGGTGCCGTCAGTGAACAACTACAACAACAACATCAGCATCAACCGCTACAACATCCGCGCCAACATCGACGTGAACCTCACCAAGACGACGAAGGCAGCCGTGAAGGTCTATACGCTCCTTGACCGTTCGAACACCCCGGCAGCCTCCACGTCCAACCTTTTCGACCAGATCATGCGCGCCAACCCAGTTGACTTCCCCGCCTATTACGACAAGTCGATAGACAACACCTGGTATTACGCCGAGCATGTGCTCTACGGCAACAATGTGGGAAGTGT
>JAFXVU010000208.1 GCA_017534705.1 Bacteroidaceae bacterium | reverse complement strand
ATCCTCATTGGCAATGTCGAGGCATGGGCCACCGATAATCCATCTTGGCGAAACGCCAACCCTGTTGAGGTGGTGGATGAGCATTATTACAGAAGTACCAGCTGGTTCAGACAACAGTATAATAAATACGATAACTACAACCGCGACAACTACAAAGTCTATGCTGGTGAGTATGCCGTGACCAGTGAGTTCGGAAACTGGGGAAACTTGAACGCTGCCCTCGCTGAGGCTATCTACATGGCTGGCATGGAGAGAAACAGCGATGTCTGCACCATGTCGTCCTACGCGCCCATATTCTGCAACGAGAACCACCCCTGGCCCTGGATGCCCGACATGATACGCTTCAATTCCTATTCCGCTTTCGGTACACCTTCCTATTATGTTCAGCAACTCATGGCAGCCAATGTAGGCTATCAGAATATCACATGGGAGGAGAAGGGTAATTACAATAATGTACGCAACACGGCCTTCGGACTCAGTTCATGGGGAACGGCTGTGACCTACGACAACCTGACCATCACTACGCCTCAGGGCGGTATCATCTACAGCACCGATTTCTCCGACGCCGATGACTACACACTCAATTGGAACCACACCGGAGGTGAATGGAACATCAACAGCGGAAGTCTGAAACAGACCGATACCAATATGTTCGGCCAATGCAATGTGTGCTACAATCTCACAGGTGAAGACTGTATCATCGAACTGGATGCCACAAAAAACAGTGGGGCAGAGGGATTCCTTATTGCCTTCAGCTACAACGACCCGGATAATTACGTCTGGTGGAATCTCGGTGGATGGAACAATACCCAACATGCCATTGAACAATGTGTTGACGGAGTGAAGACCACATTGGTCACAGCTCAGGGAAGCCTCCAGACCAACACCACCTATCACCTCAGAATTGTGAAAGCTAACGAGCAAGTCTATTGCTATGTGGGTGACTCGCTTTATCATCAGGTGTCATTGCCCGACACAAGGAAAATCTACACTTGTGCAGCACTCAATGAAACTGAAGACGAACTCATCATCAAAATGGTCAATCCTTCATCCAAAGCCGAGGAAACCACCATACAATTTGCGGATTTCCAAATAAATGGGAACCTGGCTCTACAAGTGCTCAAGAGCGGAAGCGGTAATGACGAGAATGTAATGACCAATCAGAGGAATGTCTATCCAACATCCTCGACGATGAGAAAACCTTCCGATTCCCAGGCATTCGTTTATGCCGTTCCTGCCTATTCCTTAGTGGTGATGCGGGTGCCTGTCACTGAGGTAAGCCCGCAGAAGGAAGTCGATGATAATGACGGATGGGTGGATATCACCGACCGAATGCAGAATCCTGACTTCAGCAACGGACAGATGGGATGGAACGGTACTAAGTTCTCTAATACACCCAGAACGGTTTCGGAATTCTTCAACACCACTTTCGACACCTACCAGACACTCAGCAATATGCCAGCTGGAGAATACCGACTCATTATCGACGGATTCTACCGATATGGCGACATCAACACAGCATACAACAGTCATGTCAAAGGTACGGAAAAACTCCTGCCAGTGGTTTATATCACGGCATACACCAACACTGCGACAAAAGAGTTCATGTCGCTCTATGACAACGATGCGCCTTTTTCATTCACACCTGAATACACCTACCCCGACAACACGGCAACAGCTAACTTGGCATTCAATATGAAAGGGGCTTATCATACCAATACTGTTCAGACATCGCTCGAAAAAGAGGGCTCGTTGCGCATCGGAATGAAAAAAACTGTAGCCATGGTCAACGACTGGACATGCTTCGACAATGTACATCTCTACTACCGTGCCGGTCAGACGGCCATCAACGACATCGACTACGACGGTGCTGCTGATGTCCGGCTTTCAGGCGTCTATGACTTGACGGGACGAATGGTGACCGACAACATCGAGAACGCCTCTCTCACGCCTGGCATATATATTGTGAACGGGAAAAAAGTAATCATCAAATAGCATTTGCATCATGAAAACATATATTTTGATTCCACTCGTTTCGGCTGCTATTCTGTTGGCATGCTCCGACAACACCTCAATAGAAAACTTTGAAGGATTGGAAAAGTTACAGCCCGAAACCAGAACGCTGACAAAGATGGATATGGGTTGTACGATTGGCAGTGAGGCTCAAACACTGTCGTTCATACCCACTGACGCTGGGTTCATCACTCAGATTGACTGTTTCGGTCAAAGCTATGAACCCCATAAGGGCTCTATGGTCATGATAGAGGTGTGGCAGACTGGTTTTACCTCAAAGTCCACATATACAGCAACCTATGACAGTATACGTGCCAATGAATCCTGTGACTCTGTGATGGCATACGGAACGGTCACTAGCAATGGAGGCAGCCAGTTCCTCATTGTTGATACCTATACCACATCCCCCCTGCGTCCTTCATTGCAACTCAATAGGGAAATCACCGTGAAGACAAAAGGAGCGAAAGATGCTGCCTTCAATTCTTACCTCATGATTCGGAAAGACACCCCTCAGACATATACCGACAACGAGTATTATATGCCATCCCTCATCTTTAAGGATGGAAGCAACCTAACGGATGTGGCTATAGGTTCGGATTGGAAGGATGATTGGATTCTTGCACGAGAGGAAAGGATGGGGTTGCCCATCACTATGATGCGCGATAAAAAGACAGGGGTGGCGCTTTCCATCACGGATTATAATCTCAACCCTGCCACCCTCAGCAATGACTGGGGAAACGAACATCTCTCCTCTAATTTCTTTAATTATTGCTCACTGGGCTACAACCTGCAAGGCAACGCTCCGGCTTTGGCCTATTGCTACCCTGGTAGTGAAGGCGGGCATACTTACAGCAACGGGGCATCGGTCGTCGGCTGGTCGAGAAGAAGCACGCCTGTGGCACGCACATATAAGCAAATATACACATTGGAGATCATGGCCACGAAAAGCGAGAGTTTCGCTCAGGCACAACGCGACCACTGGCGGGCGGTTTTCGACCTCTATTCACCTGAGGAACTGAATGTTGATAGCAAGACCGTACTTGATGTGAGTCTTCAGACACTCGACCACTACTGGCTCAAGTCGGAAGGAGCGCCTGGATTCCCCTTCTCGGTTTATTGCTCCAATGGAAAAGTCAACGAGACATCTTTTGATATGGGGTTTGTCGGCATGCAGGCGGCCTGTGGATATTATCTTTACCGCTACGGACTTGACCATGGCAATGAAACATACCGGAAGAAGGGAGAACAGGTACTTGATTTCTGGGCCAACAAGAGCGCCAATTCAGTAGGAATGCCGAGGATATGGTACGATATCAGTCCTTGGAACTCGTTCCGTAACTATAACGACTTGAGGAATATGCAAGGTGGCATGGAACCCATGCTGCTCGCCTGGTCGTGTGCGGAGGCTGCCCATCCTGGGAGTCATCCTAACTGGCTCAAGTTCTGCAAGAACGCCGCTGAATGGATGCTTAAGCAGCAGAAAACTGACGGGTCGTTCCCAAAGGCTTACGACAACAACGGAGCAGTCATCGACAATGGCACTTATCTCACCAGCAATATACTCCGTTTCCTCACAGCCATGTATGGAGTGACAGGTAAAGACAAGTATAGGCAGGCAGTGGTCAAGGCGGGTAATTGGTGTCTGAAGAATATCACTGCAGATTGTAAATACATCGGTTCGGTCATTGATAATCCTTATGTCAAAGACCGCGAGAGCGGACAGAAAATGATTGAGGCAATGCTGGCGTGCTACGACCTCACGCACGAGCAGAAATACCTCGATGCCGCTCAAGAAGCCGCTTACTACACCGTCAGTTATATGTACGCATGGAACATTCCATGGGAAAACGGCACTACACTCGCCATGCCATGGCCTAAGAAGAAAACCACCGTCGGTATCACCATCATCGCTACCGGACATTCCGGAGCGGATTGTGGATTCTCCTATAATTCCTTTGAATATCTGAGACTCTACAATCTCACAGGAGATGACTATTTCCTGAGGATTGCGCGTTTGTTGGAGAAGAACACCAAGCAAACGATGAATTATGACGGCAGTCTCAAATATCCCTACAAGGGATTGCAGCGTGAGGCTATACGCTGTGTCACACATCGGGGTGACGGAGTGGAGTTGTGGTTGCCTTGGTGCACCGCCAGTGCGCTGGATCCTCTGTTTCGCATGGAAGACGCTTACGGATGTATTGGCATCGACAATATTGTAGGCACGGCTGAAAATGGAGTAGATGATGCTCCTCGTATCGATGACAGTAGGTATGTGCGCAAACTGGGACTGGTTCGGCTACCTGAGGGAGCAACTTATTAATTGAAGTTTGCCACTTTCATTAGAACGATATACGAAAGACGCTGAAAGCGTCGCCTCTTAGTAACCGGTGGTGCTGCACCCTCGGATAGTTCTGGCGCAAGGACAATCGACCCTGAAAAGGGCACCCTCCTTTGCCTATAGAGTGCAACTTACTACTTTGGTTTCAAACAATGAGTTGATTGACATTTCGCCAATTTATCTTTTTTTATCTTTTTTTTCGTCAGTGTTTTGTAAAAAATCAGAAATTATTATGTAACTTTGCTTAAACTACTTCATTGGTATGCTGAATACGGAACCAAACAACAACGAAATTAACAATCAGAATCAGAATATTAAGCGCAAAAAGAAAGTGCAAAAGTTCAGATTGTGGGAGATGACTTCCGATCCGAAGTCCTTTTCTTTGTTGATGTTCCTTGTCTTATTCTTTGTTTCCACCTCCTACTTCTGTCTTTCTGATGTAATGCAACAACGAAGGGAAAGGAAGATGGAGATATCGAAACTATGGCATGAGAAAAGCGTGTTTAAGCGGGACAAAAACACAAACGACCAGTCTCGTAAGAAGAAAAAACATAACAAAGAAGATAGAAAGAAATACAGAATCTTCACCACTTCTTTGCGACAAGCCATAAAAAAGGAGAAAAGCCTCTGAGTGCTTTTCTCCTTTTTTCATTCTCTTCCTCTTTATTCCATCTCAATACTGTTGAGCAAGGATAATTTGCCTTTTTCTATCAACGAGATGATAAGTTCGCCGAAGAGCGTGTTCTGCCAAGCAAACCACTTACGGGTGAACTTGTTGGCATCGTCCTTGTGGAACGACTCGTGCATGAATCCTGTGCCTGCATCGGTCAGCATTAACATCTCAATGCAGTGTTTGATTTCCGCATCGTCCTGACTGGTGAAAGCCTTCATCATGATGCTCATAGGCCAAGGCATGTCGTAGCCGATATGTGGGCCACCAATGCCTTCACCAGCCTTGCCACGAAAGAAATATGGATTGTCGTCGCTCCACACAAAACGGCGGGTGTTCTGATAGATGGGGTCGTTGACGTCCACATCGCCGAGGTACGCCATGGCCAGCAATGACGGTACGTTGGCGTCATCCATCAACAACTGGTTGCCGAATCCATCCACCTCGTAGGCATAGATAGAACCGTACTTGGGATGATGGTGGATTGCATACTCTCTCAAGGCTGTCTCAACTTCGTCCGCTAGCGATAGGCAGGCATTAGCTAGGTCGGCATTGCGGTTTACTTTCGTTAGTATCTCTGCAGCATGACGCAACTGAGTCACAGCCATGAAATTGGAGGGTATGAGGAAGAGTAGGGTGGTGGCATCGTCGCTTGGACGGAAAGCGGAAGCTATTAACCCAACAGGTTTCACGGGAGAACCCCAACCATCGTTCGACATGGTGTCGAGCTGGCGTTCCGTTCGGCGCTGGAATCTATAGTTGCCACGGCCATCCTGGCGCTGCTGGTCGCGGAAAGTGCTCACGATTTGCTCCACTGCCTTTAACCAACTGCCGCCAAATACACTTTCGTCGCCTGTGGTCTTCCAGTATTCGTAGGCCAATCGCAACACATAACAGGGAGAATCTATCTCCCACTTGCGCTCATGTAGTTCCGGAATCATTTTCGTCATGTCCTTCATCCATTCACCTTTGGGGTTGGGCTTGAGGTTGAAGGCGTTGGCGTAAGGGTCGATGCTGAGGCACTTGAACTGACGCAGCAACACACCAGCAAGCATACGCTGTAAGTGTTTGTCGCTGTTGGCGAGATGGATGTATGGAAATACCTGAGCGCCTGAATCACGAAGCCACATGGCGTGGATGTCGCCTGTGAATACAAAGGTGTCAGGATTCCCGTTTTCGTCCTTATCCGTAAAGTTCACAGTGGTGTCGAGAGTGTTCGGGAAACAGTTGACAAACATCCATGCCAAGCGTTTGTTGGTGAGCAAACTGACTACTTCACGGATTTTCGACTCTACGGCACTGCTGGTGAACAAACGATTTTCTGCTGAGGGACGGTTGTTCATTCGGAGGGCATCTGCAGGTTGGTTGAGGGATGATGGATTAGTCTGTGCCAGGATGGTCGTAAAACCACTCATCAGCATCAATAGGGTTATCAATGTTTTCTTCATGATTCTCGTTTCTGATTGGCGGATTTTCCGGATTCTCTTGAATGCTTTATTGGATTAGTGCTGTCATCCATATATCATTCATAAATCTTTAGTTTTCATTATGCAAAAATACAACAATGGCATGATTCAACCAAATCTTTCTTTTTTATTTCGTTCTGCATTCTATTTTTCGTAATTTTGCAATATGAATCAAAAATCGGCCATCTATCTTGTTGTGGGCCCTCTTGCCTACAGACTCACTTCGAATCACTCGATAGCGTGTGATACGATGTATGCGCAATTCTTGCAAACTGAACCACTTGCTTCCGATAAAGAAGTGAGGTTATTCGTGGAATGTGAGTTGAAAGTGGCTGATGGCGAAATTCCAATCGATGGTCATTTGGTCTATCAAGACCCAGTGAATTCGATTTTTGTCAATGACCAAGGACTTGAAACCAGAGTGCTGGCCTTTGAGGGTAAACCCTATGCTGTGTGTCGGGAATCATCTAAAGCATCACTTGAACTAATTCTTGCAAAAGTT
This sequence comes from Bacteroidaceae bacterium, assembly GCA_017534705.1. GTDB lineage: Bacteria > Bacteroidota > Bacteroidia > Bacteroidales > Bacteroidaceae > RUG11857. The sequence goes on along the minus strand of JAFXVU010000208.1, from coordinate 12,365 downwards.
TGGTTATCAGATAGTCATATATTTGTGAATCAACCTATTCTTGAGGCCTTGATGATGGAACGATACATGATGATGTGCAAGGGGTTGATTCTCCATTCCTCGTTTATTGTTGATGATGGATATGCCATCTTGTTCACGGCTCCAAGTGGCACAGGTAAATCCACACAGGCCGCTCTGTGGGAGAAGTATGCAGGTGCGGAAATCATCAATGGCGATAGGTCTGTGGTGTGGTCCGACAATCTGCATTTCATGGCAAGTGGTCTGCCTTTCTGTGGGTCTTCGGGAATTAATAAAGTTCGAACTGTGTCACTGGGGAGCATCGTGTTCATTGAACAGGCACCCAATAACTCTGCAGAGCCAATGTCTACATCTGTGGCAGCGCGGAAACTCTTCGGTGAGATGAGCATCAACAAGTGGAATCAAGGTTTTGTTAACCAATCGCTCGACTTGATAGAACGACTGGTGTCCTCTGTGCCGATGGTGCGTCTCAAGTGCAATATGGAAGAAGGAGCGGTGACTACATTGAGGACATACCTCACCCAAATCAAGAAAAACGATGGATGAGTCGTTCAACATAGAGGAACAAGGGCAACAACCGCCTATACGAATGGTCGATACACAAGCTTATATTTCCATGCTTTGCGACCTTGTGGACCAGGGAAAGGAGGTGGTACTGACTATTACAGGCAGCAGTATGTCGCCTTTTCTTATCCACCAGCGTGATGCCGTGATGCTCGGTCGCATTAACACGCCGCCCAAAAAGGGAGATATTGTCCTCTTTAATCGTGTGGATGGTTCTTTTGTGGTCCATAGGGTCAGAAAAGTCAGTGGCGAGGGCTATTATATGATTGGTGACGGCCAGATGGAAACAGAAGGACCTTTGCCAAGAGAAAGACTGCACGCTATTGTGACTAAAGTGAGGCGAAAAGGAGAGTGGCTGGGAAACGACAGCCTTAAGTGGCGTTTTTTCGCCTCTGTGTGGCTTTGGGGTATTCCCTTGCGAAGAATATTTGTCAGATTATGGCAGATGATAGAAAGAATCAAGTCATAAAGACTATAGTCCTTATGGACTCTAAAGACCCTGAGGACCTTAATCATCAGAAATAATGGATAACGACGATAACAAACGAAGAAACAGCTCATTCGAAACTATCGACATTCTCATCAACAGGTGGAAAAACGGCACCTTGCATGAGATTATCGATGACTGGCGATGGATATTCTCTTACAGCATGCGCTATAAGGGAGCTATTGCTTTCTATCTCTTTCTTGGTATCGTCAGCACCACCCTTGGATTGGTAACAAGCATAGCCGGCAAGTACCTGATTGACATCATCACAGGTTATGATGTCGCTAAATTATGGATTGTGGTGGCTGTGATGGTAGGCAGCGGTGTGTTCAGCCTTGTGTTCAACAGTATCATCAGTCGCATATCGGTGAAGCTGTCCATAGATATCAACAACGATATACAGGCCGACATCTTCGACAAGATTGTAGATGCCGATTGGATGGAAATCAACAAATACAGCAATGGCGACGTGCTCAATCGCTTCACGGGGGATATAGGAACAGTCAGCGGCAATGCCATCAGTTGGCTGCCTTCTATCATCATAGCTGTTTATCAGTTTGTGGCTACTTTCTTCGTCATTCTACACTACGACACTGTTATGGCAATCCTGGCTTTTGCCAGTGCTCCTTTCATGTTGATTGTGTCACGTGTGGTCATCGGCAAACAGCGGGAGTACAACAAAAAAGTGCGAGAGATGAGCAGTAAGGTGATGACTTTCGAAGTGGAGACATTCTACAATATGGACACCATTAAGTCGTTCGGCATCACCGACCAGTACAGTCGGAAGCTAAAGGGGTGGCAGAAGGCATTCAAGAAAATCAATCTCGACTACAATCTCTTTAGTATCAAGACCAACATCTACATGTCGGTGGTGGGAATGCTTGTGGGATTCACAGCCTTTGGCTATTGCCTCTGGCTTCTGTGGACACATGCCATCACCTTCGGCACCATGACCCTTTTCCTTCAACAGCGAGGGGCACTTTCGGGGGCTTTCAAACGAGTACTAGGCATCATTCCGTCTTTCCTTAGCAGTTCCGTTTCAGCGCATCGAATCCGTGAACTTGTACAACTGCCTAAGGAAGTGCATCTGTCGAGAAGCACCGAGCTCGACGATTATATCAACGAAGGATTCACGATTCAGTTACGTGATGTTGATTTTGCCTATATCAGTGACAAGCAGGTCCTGACCAGTTCATGCCTCGAGGCGCATCCTGGCGAGATTGTCGCGATTATAGGCCCTTCTGGGGAGGGAAAGACCACTTTGCTTAGGATGATTCTCGGATTGATACGTCCTCAGCGTGGTGATGCCGTCATCCAGTCGGCGAAGGCCTCTGTGGAGATTCCCATGAACGCCGACGTGCGTCATCTTTTCTCCTATGTACCTCAAGGCAACACCATTCTTTCCGGTACCATTGCCGAGAACATGCGTATGGCCAAGGAAGATGCCACCGATGAACAGATTATTGAGGCCCTGCGCATAGCTCAAGCTTGGGATTTTGTCAGTCCCTTGCCCGATGGCATCAACAGCCGTATCGGTGAGCGGGGCAGGGGATTCTCAGAGGGGCAGACACAACGACTGGCCATCGCAAGGGCCATGCTCAGGGACGCGCCTGTCGTTTTGCTTGACGAGGCCACTTCTGCGCTTGATGTGACTACCGAACGCGCTGTCTTGCGCAACATCATACAGCAGAAACCCAACAAGACCATCATCGTCACCACACACCGTCCCACTGTGCTGAATATGTGTAAGAGGGTCTATCGAGTGGTCAACACTAAAGTCACTGAGCTGGATGAAGCGCAGTCCAGCCGTATGGCTATTGATTTCTAATCCCTCCTTCATTTTCCTTCCCATCTATGGCGAGGGTAGGAAACTATCCAACTCCCATCCCACTTAAGGGGAAAGGCTACGGGTAGGCGAGCTTGCTCGGGAATGGGGTAGGGATGGGGTAATCTAGAATACAATCACAACCATTAACCCAAATATTCCAATTCCAATGATATATAGAAAATATCTGAAACGTCCTGCCGACATCGCAGTCAGTTTCCTGCTCTTGCTCATCACGTCACCCATACTTCTGGCGACCATGTTGTTGTTGAAGTTTGCAAATAAAGGCAGTGGTATCTTTTTCTTCCAACAACGACCTGGACTGCATGGCAAGATTTTCAAGATTGTGAAGTTCAAGACTATGACTGATGAACGTGATGCAGAAGGCAATTTGTTGCCCGATGAACAGCGCCTCACCAAGGTGGGACGTTTCGTTCGCTCTACCTCTATCGATGAATTGCCACAACTCTTGAATGTGCTCAAGGGGGATATGTCGATGATTGGCCCACGTCCTCTGTTGGTGCAGTACCTGCCACTATACAGTCCACGACAGGCACGCCGCCATGAGGTGCGTCCTGGTATCACGGGGTGGGCTCAGGTTCATGGTCGTAACTCCTTGAGTTGGAAGGAAAAGTTCGAGTACGATGTATGGTATGTGGACCATCTCACTCTTGCCACAGATATTTCGGTCATCTACAATACCATTTTGACTGTCATTAGTCGAAAAGATATAGCCCATGAAGGAGAGGCCACCATGACCCCCTTCACGGGCAATGATTAGCAGTCTGAAACGTCCGAATAGTCTGTTTGGTCTCTTTGGAGATTGAAACTAAAAAAACTAAAACTCACTTCGTGCCAGGGATGAGTTCAAGAATCTGCTTGATGGGCATGCAGAGGTCATTGGCATCGCTGGAACGATGGTTTTGGAGGATGCTCTCTGCCACCTTTACCATGGCGGGATAGGCGGCACGAAGCATGTGGTTGGCGTAGATGACGATGTTTACGCCCCACTCATGAAGTTCTTCCTCGCGAATGTGGTTGTAGGTAGTTGGAACAACAACGATAGGTACGAATGGATGCACCTGACGGAAACGGGTGCAGAATTCCTTGATGTCCTCACCTGTCTTATCCTTGCTGTGAATCATAATGCCGTCGGCACCAGCCTCTACGTAGGCTAAGCAGCGCTCCATGGCATCATCAATGGATTTGCCGGCGATGATGCTCTCGCAACGAGCGATAATCATGAAGTCCTTGGTCACCTGAGCGTCTTTGCCCACACGTATCTTATGGCAGAAACCTTCAATGCTGTCTTGAGTCTGTATGGCATCTGTGCCGAAGAGCGAGTTCTTCTTCAAACCGACTTTGTCCTCGATGATGACGGCTGAGATGCCGTTACGCTCTAAGGTCCTTACCGTGAAGGCGAAATGCTCAGGTTTACCTCCTGTGTCGCCATCGTAAATAATAGGTTTGGTGGTGCATTCGAGGATGTTGGTCAAGTCCTGCATGCGTGTTGTCAAATCCACGGCCTCGATGTCGGGTTTGCCCTTGCTGGTGGAGTCAGTGAGCGATGAACTCCACATACCGTCAAAGGAGTCGGTGTAGAGGCCATTCTTCACTTCGATATTCTCGCAGATGAGACCTGACAAACCATCGTGGACCTCCAGAATCCTCACCACGGGTTTTGAGGCTATCAGACGGCGAAGCGTTTTCAACCGTACGTCGGGTGTGGTTCCTATGGCTTTGATTTCTTTGTCAAGACTAGAAGAGTTGATACCCTTGGTGTAAGGTATTTCCACTACCTTTCCTCCCCATTCCTCCATAGCTTCGATGGCTTCCAGACGCAGTTCCTGGTCAGGACCAGTCTGCCAGTCATCACCATGGATCATAAAGTCAGGTTTCAGTCGCCGCAGGTTGGGTGCGTAACTCCATTCGTCCTGTGGAACCACACGGCTTACGCCTTTGATGTTCTCTACCACAGCGCATCGTTGCTCGTAGGTGAGGTAGGGTAGTCGTTTGTGCGCGGCAATGGCTTTGTCGGTGAACAACCCGATGACGAGGTCGCCCAGTTTGGCGCCTTCCTGTATGATGTTAATCAAGCCAGGGTGCATGATGTCGGCAATCATGCCGAGATAGACAGTTTTACTCATATGAGGATAATATTTCTTTAGTCGATGCAAATGATAAGAATGATGGATACTTCACTTTCTGCTTTTCCTCCAGAAGAGAAAGAGGTGTTTCATCTTCCGTCGCTGTTCGAAGTGGTGGAGTTGGGCTTCCACTTTCGCTATCGATTCATCGGGATTCCATCCCCTGGCTGTGGCGTAGATGCCGACGAGTTGGTGGAGAAGAGGAATGATATGTGTCAGACGGATGAGATTGTGAAGGCACTGTGACTGAGAGACAGGTGGGGTGACGAACTGTGAGCGGTTGATATCGATGACGGAGAATTGGTAGTGTGCGCCACGTTTCTCATAAAGGAAATTCGACAGGTTGGTGTCGCCGTGCATCACACCCAATTCATGCAACCGAACGATGAAGGTCATGAGGTCGTGGGCGAGTTTGCCGTTGTCGTATTGAGGGTCTGTGCGCAACACCCTGCAGTCGGGGTTGTTGTTCACGGCAGAAATGAAGTATCCGTAGGTGAACAGCCCGTTTCTTTTCTGCTCGATATAGGCGATAGGTTGCGGTGTGTCAATCCCCATGTCTAGGAGTCGTAGGGCATATTCGTAAGCCCGTCGGGCCTTGGAAGGACGATAGAAACTGTAGGCGAAACGTTGTATGAGATTCGGGAACTTATAACGCTTTACAATCAATGGGGTTCCATCAGGAGCCGTAAACCGTTTCACGATGTTGCGCGATTCATAAATCAGCGTGCCCTCGGTGTCAAATACCGAGGGAATGCTGTTGATGAACGATGCGATATGTGAGTAGGAATCATTGACCATTGAACAGTTATGCCTTCGACTGCTTGGCCCAGTTGTCTTTCAGTCCGACTGTACGGTTGAAGATGAGGTGGTCGGGCGTGGAGTCCTTGTCGGGTGTGAAGTAGCCGATGCGCTGGAATTGCAAGTAGTCACAAGGCTTGAAATCCTGCAGGTACTTCTCAACATAGCAGTTGGTACGGACTTCGAGAGAGTTGGGATTGAGCAGTTCACGGAAGTCGCGTTCATCGGCAGATGGATTCTCCACCATGAAGAGACGGTCGTACAGACGAACCTCTGCGGGGAGGCAGTGCTTGCAGCTTACCCAGTGCAGAGTGGCTTTCACCTTGCGGTTGGCGTCGGGCATGCCGCTCTTGGTTTGTGGGTCGTACTCACAATATATCTCCTCTATCTCGCCAGCCTCGTTTTTCTTCAGACCTGTGCACTTCACTATATAGGCGTTTTTCAGACGTACCTCGCGGCCTACACTTAGACGGAAGAATTTCTTCGGTGCGTCTTCCATGAAGTCCTCGCGCTCTATCCAGAGTTCACGACTGAACTCGATGTTGTGCTTCTTGCTGTTTTCGTCCTCAGGGTTGTCGATGGCTTCCATCTCCTCAACCGTGTCCTCAGGATAGTTGGTGATGACTAGTTTGAGTGGATTGATGACTGCGCTTACACGTGTGGCGCGGGGGTTGAGGTCCTCGCGTACCGCGGACTCCAAGAGAGCAAAGTCGTTGAGTGCCTCATATTTTGTGTAGCCTATCTTGTTGATGAATCCGCGGATTGACTCTGGGCTGTAGCCACGACGGCGGAAACCGCAAATGGTCGGCATGCGTGGGTCGTCCCATCCGTTCACAAGCCCTTCCTTTACCAATGCGAGCAACTTGCGCTTACTCATCACTGTGTAGGTGAGGTTCAATCGGTTGAACTCTATCTGGCGAGGACGGTTGTCGTCGAGGTCTTGGCCGTCTTTAAGCAAGTCGATGAAATAGTTGTAGAGGGGACGGTGTACCTCAAACTCCAATGTGCAGATGGAGTGGGTCACTCCCTCGAAATAGTCGCTCTCACCATGGGCGAAATCGTACATAGGATAGGCGTTCCATGCTGTGCCAGTACGATGGTGTGGGGTCTTGATAATGCGGTAGATGATGGGGTCGCGGAAGTGCATGTTGGGGTTAGCCATGTCAATCTTGGCGCGGAGCACCATACTGCCTTCATCGAACTCACCTTTGTTCATGCGCTCGAAAAGGTCAAGACTCTCTTCTATAGGACGATTGCGATAGGGGCTGTCTGTGCCAGGAGTGGTGGGAGTGCCTTTTTGCTGGGCAATCACTTCGCCTGACTGCTCGTCAATATAGGCATGACCTGTTTTGATGAGACGAACAGCGAAATCCCACAACTGCTGGAAGTAGTCGGAGGCGTAGTAGATGTTCCCCCACTGGAAACCTAGCCACTGTATGTCTTCCTTGATGGCGTCAACATATTCTGTGTCTTCTCGCGATGGATTGGTGTCGTCGAAACGGAGGTTGCAAACGCCGCCGTATCTCTGTGCGATGCCGAAGTCCATGCAGATGGCCTTGGCATGTCCGATGTGGAGGTAGCCATTGGGCTCAGGTGGGAAACGGGTCTGTATCCTTCCGCCGTTCTTGCCTTCAGCAAGGTCTTTCTCCACAGCTTCTTCCACGAAGTTCAGCGATTTCTTCTCCGTTGCTTCTATTGTTTCTTCTTTCATTGTGATGGTTATGTTTTTTGTTGATGATTCTGTTTTATCGGATTACCGGATTTCAGTATTTATAGTTTATTTGTGATTGTCAATCTTGTGGCAGACATTGATGAGCACGCTGCCGAGGATGCCGGCGCACAATGAGCCGAGCAACACGGCTATCTTGCCTGTGTTGCGCAGGAACTCACATATCTCAGGAGTGTTCTCGCCAAACGACAGGGTGTCGACAAAGATGGACATGGTGAAACCGATACCACCGAGACATGCCACGGCGAAGAGCATCTTCCAGGTGGCATTGTTGGGCATGGCACCCACCTTGGCCTTGATGGCGATGAACGAGGCGATGGTGATGCCGATGGGTTTTCCAAGAAGCAGGCCAAAGAACACTCCCATACCTACGCTTCCGAGTTCGGGACTGTACTGGAAGATGTTGAAGTAGGAGAGGTCGGGTATCTCCACACCGGCGTTGGCGAGCGCGAAGATAGGCATGATGAGGAAATTGATGTAAGGATTGAGCGCATGCTCAAGACGGTAACTCATGCCGATACTGCCTTTCGACACTACGCTGAGCCGACGTAGGCAGTGGCGTTGCGGGCCGTTGGGGAACGGGTCTTCGTTGTCCTTCTCTAAGATGTCCAGTTTGGCGATGCGGTTCTGGTATTGCTTGCGCTTACGGTCGAAGTAGGCACGGTTGTAGCGGGCATCCATTGGAATGAGCATGGCCATTACCACACCCGACATTGTGCTGTGTACCCCTGAGTAATAGAACAGAATCCAGATAATCACTGCAGGAACCAAGTAGCATAACATCCGCTTCTCGCCCAAACGATTCTGAACATATACCATAACCAAGAGCAGAAGGGCGATGCCCAGTAAGGGCAAGTTGATGTCGCCTCCATAGAAGATGGCTACCACCAATATTGCGCCAAGGTCATCGGCGATGGCGAGGGCGGTGAGGAAAATCTTCAGCGACACAGGTACCTTGTCTCCCAGAATCGACATGATGCCGATGGCGAAGGCTATATCGGTGGCGGTGGGTATTCCCCAACCGGAGGCGGCTTCTGTTCCTATGTTGAATAGGGCATAGAACAAAGCGGGAATTGCCATACCGCCAGCAGCGGCGATAACAGGGAGAATGGCTTTTTTGAACGACGATAACTCACCGCAAACAATCTCACGCTTGATTTCCAAACCTACGGTAAAGAAGAAAATCACCATCAGAATATCGTTGATGAATTTCTCAATGTTCATATTCTTGGGGAAATAGAACTGGATGTCGCTTACCCCTGTGTCGGGGTTCACAGGACTCTTGACATGGATGGAGATATCGGTTTCAAGAAAACTTTTGTATAACTCTTTCGTGAAAGGAAGGTTAGCTAAAAGCATGGCAATAATGACACACACAATGAGTGTGATGCCTGGTGCCCAGGGCTGGTCGATAAAACGACGACGACGGATGTCGAACGACTTCAGTCCTCTGTTCCATGTGTAGATTGGGAAAAGGCGCATAATAGGTAGTTTTGATGAAATTTTTATGAGTCCGGATTATCTGATTTTACCGGAACCTCAGTTTTTCCAGATTCTTCGGAATTATAATCTGCAAAATTACATAAAAATATCTAAAATGCCCCTTACTTTCCTCAACTTTATTGCTGTTACGGTGATTTTCCTGTTTTTTATATGGGCAATGCCGTTTCACTAGGCGTGTGATTGATGACTGCGTAATTTGAAATCCGCATGGGTTGCTCGGTGCAGGAGCCAGATGGCACCACCCTCGATGAGATAGGCAATAAGGTAACTGTACCAGAGATAGTCGGGTTGCCACTTCGACATGACCCAAAGGACAGGGATAACAGTGAGCGACAGGGCAAACGAAATGAATAGTGCAATATGGTGATGATGGTAGAGTTTATAGATAATCATCAGCACATAAATGTAGCAGAAAGGAATGAAACTGAGTGCGAAGACACGCAGGGCATGGTTGCTTTCATTGATGAACGCTGGGTCGTTGGTGCCGAAGAGTCTGACAATGGCCGTAGGGAATATCCATACAAATAGACAGGTTACCGCCATGGCGATGGTGATGAAGCGCATTGCCTTGTTGAGCACCTGGCGCAGTCCGTCGGCATCGCCTTTTCCCACTTGTATGGCACCTAAAGACTGTAGGGTCTGGCAGGTACCAGAAAGGAAGAGGTTGTAAACCTGAAGAAGGTTCATACAGACTGCGAATGCGAAGATGCCAGTTCGTCCCAACGTGCCTTGGACGATATTGTTGGCTGAAAGCAGCAACAACGTCAGACTGATAGAGGCGATGGCCAGAGGCGCTCCTTGGGAGATGATGTGTTTCCATGACTGGAGAATCCCTTCCTCATCATTGGAGAAAGAGAGGGAGAGGCGCGCTGGACGAGTGGACAGGAACGAATGGAGTGATGCTGGTTTCCACCAATGGGAGAGAAGGATGGCGATGCCTATCAAATGACCAACGACGGTGGCTGCAGATGAACCAGCAATGCCCCAGCCGCACCATTGGATGAAGACGATGTCGAGAAAGAGGTTGGCCACATTGTCGATAATAACTGCCAACGACACCAGTTTGGGGCTGCCATCTACTCCTACCATTGTTGACAGTCCCCACATTAGGATGAAGGCAGGATTGCCCAACAACAGTATCTGTAGGTAGTCAGAAGCTAAAGGGAGTATCAGGCCGTTTTTGCAAAGCATACGAGCTGTTTGTTGGGGCATGAGTATGCCACCGACGACAGCCAATAGTACACCCAGCCCCATACTGAGCATAAAGGCGCGCGTAAAGAGACTTCGTGCCTTGCCGAGGTCGTCCTTGCCTAAAGCATAGGCCACCAGCATCCCTGCACCTGCGTTGATGAGCAGGTGTAGGGTGAAGATGAACTGGTTGATGGGCTTGGAGATGATGATGGCGCTCACACCGTCCTCGTTTATGAGGTTGCCGACAATGATGCCATCTACTACGTTCCCGAGGCAGCCGGAGAGCGCCACAAGAATATAAGCCCACAGATAGTTGTAGAATTGTTTGTTGAGATTGTCGTTCATTTCAATCAAATTGTATTGTCCCTTTTAACTCCCTTTTAACTCACCTTTTAACTCCCTGTTAACTCCTTTCTTCTATTAACTCCTATGAGCATAGCGAATAAACTTCCTCATAAATTAAGATTCAAAGAATCCGAAGCCGCCGATGGCGGTGAGCATCCGTTCCACATAGTCCCAGGATGTGGGCGACCATGCGAAGCCGAGACGGTACAGCACTTGTGTGGTGTAGTCGTTGTCGCGTTCTACATCAGTCGTTTTCTGTCCGTGAGCCATGTCTTTATAGGCGAGCAAGGCGGCCATCTGTTTGGCTTTCTGTGGGTCTTGTCCGGCTTTGTCCATTGCCTGTTGGAATTCTTCCTGCTCCACGAAGATGATACCGCCTGTAACATTGGTCAGGCCTGAAAGCACATCACCAAGGAACTGGCTATGGATGTTGTAGGGATGGAATACGGTACACTCCTTGGGGGTGGTGGTCAGTAGCACGATTGCATGGGCCACTTCGTTGATAGGTGAGAACTCAACACGCTTGTTGCGCATGGCATGCGGACAGCAGCCAAGCATGTTGTAGATGCGGATGCGGCCCATAAACGAGTTGGTGCTGAAATTGGCCTGGAACTCACCATCGGTACTGCGAGCGGCAAGGTTGCCCACACGCATAATCTTGGCGTTGAGACCATGAAGGGCGACGGCATCGAGAATGAGGCGCTCGGCCATGTACTTCGAATAGATGTACTGATTACCTAAATACTGACCCATGAATAGGCGTTGCTCTGTATAGACTTCGTTCTTTGTCTCGCCAACCCATAAACCACGTGTACTGGCTGTAGAGATGTGAATGAGTTTGGCACCGGTCTTGATGCAGTAATCTACACAACGTTGAGCGCCTCCGATGTTTACGTCTTCTATCTCTGTGCCCTCGGAGAAGTGCTTCACGACGGCGGCGCAGTTGAAGACTGTGTCAACTTCCAGACTTTCATCGATGTCTTGTGTGACATCGCCCAAGACTACATGTAGTCGTTGCCCAAACAGTTCCTTGAAGGATTGTGAGAAGTAGTAGAAAAGCAAGGTACGCAGGCGGCTCTCTGCTTTCTCCTGACTCTTGGCACGTACCATACAGTAGATGTTCTGTGCATCGCTGTCTATCAGTTCGTGTAGGATGTGGATGCCAAGATACCCCGTAGCACCAGTCAGCAACACGTTGCCCAGTGTCTGACGCTCGCCGTTGCGGAAGTTGCTGAGTGTGTTGCGTTGCAACAGGTTGTTGATGGCGGTATAATCGAATGCCGACACCTCATTGGAGGTGGTGGTTTCGCTTTCTCCAGTGATGAGATGTGCCAATTGCCTAGGTGTAGGATTGGAAAAGACATCGCCGTAGGCCACGTGCAGTCCTGCTTTGTCGGCCTCTATGATGACACGGGTGACCACAAGCGAGGTACCTCCAAGTTCGAAGAAATTGTCAGTGGCTCCAACTTTATCCATCTGCAGGATCGAGGCGAAGATGTCGCAGAAAGCGCACTCTGTATCATTAGCTGGGGCCACGAACGCTGATGTCAAGGCAAGCTGAGGTTCAGGCAGTGCCTTCACGTCGGTCTTGCCATTCGGAGTCATAGGCATCTCGTTCAGCTGGAGGTAAGCCGTTGGCACCATGTATTGTGTCAGGCTCTTTGATATTTCATCCTTCAGTTGGTCGGGGGTAATTTCACGGTCGGCAGTATAATAGGCGCAAAGATGCTCTTTGTCGTTAAGTTTGCGGATGAGGAT
>JAFXVU010000207.1 GCA_017534705.1 Bacteroidaceae bacterium | reverse complement strand
TCTCAACCCTTGACTCTTGACTATTTCAATGTTCAATGGTCAAAAATGCGATTAAGCGAGAGCAGAGCCAAGCTTGCTTGAGCTATGCCGAGCGTGAGCATTTTAGGCGAAGCCAATGTTCAATGGTCAATGATCTAACTCCTCCTCGACTTGATAGCTTTTTACTCCCAAAACCTAACATTCGTTTTACCTTTATTTCTTCCTTCATCATCATTTTTCATAACTTCGCAAAACAAAACGGATTACAATGGATTGTTCAAATTTCTTGCCGGAGGCCGTGTTGACTTTGTGGTACAGATGCCCGAAACCATCTATGTCTTCGAACTCAAGGTGAACGGCACAGCCCAAGAAGCCATCGACCAAATCAACAGCCACAAATACGCCCTGCCCTACTCTACCGACCGACGCAAAGTGGTGAAAATCGGCGTGCAGTTCGACCGCGACACCATGACAGTCGGCGAGTATATCATGGAGTAATCCAACATATCAGGGGGCCGCCAGCATCCAGCTTGCGTTCCTATCGAAGAGAGAATTCTACCCCTTTACGCCTATGCTTCTCAGGTAGTCAACATACTTTTTGGCTGTCTTGTCCCAAGTGTAGTTGTCAAGAATCTTCTGGTAATTGGTCTCCTCATATTGATGAAGCAACTCAGGATTTGAAATGGCACGCTCAAGGGCCTCAACAAGGTCACCCTCGTTCTCTGGCCTCACATAAATGGCGTCATCTTTCAAAAACTCCTTGTTGGCTTCAATATCAGAAGCTAGTATAGGAAGATGGTATGAGGCCGCTTCCAACATCACAATACTCAATCCCTCTATAGTGGATGGCAAACAAAAACAATATGCATGACGAAGAAGCGCTGACTTGTCTTTACCATATACTGCACCTGTGAACACGACATCTGGACAATCCTTTGCCAGTTGATGCAGACTGTCTACATATTCCGGCATGGCATCATTGGAACCGGCCAAAACCAGTTTCATGTCTTGATGCTCCGACTGAATAAAAGCACGGATAAGGTAGTCGGGATTCTTGTCTTGCACAAACCTTCCCATAAAGAGGAAAAACTTCTTGTCCTGAAGTCCATACCGTTCCAGAATATCAGAAAAACCCTCACGCTCTTCTGAAGGCAGATTAACAGCACCAGGGATACAAACACTTTCTACACCATAAGTCTGACGGAAATACTCTACCTGGTCTTTACTGCACATGGCAAGGTGATGATTGCTGTATGCGGTGACTTTTTCCATGAACTTCAAAACCTTCCGTGCTGTGGGACTGTACTTACTGCGCTGCCATTCCAGACCATGACCTTCCATCAAGGAAGGTATTCCTGCCAAACGAGGTATCCAACTCCATAATGAAGGTGGCCAAGCATTATAATGAATGAAACTGACACCCTTGATTCGGAAAACAGTCTTTAAAGTGGCTTTCAAGCTACACCAAGGCTTACAAATCAGATTGTTTTTGGGACCGTACTGATATATGACCCTTACGCCGTCTATATTCTCTTCCCCATCGTGATCGCTTTCACACCAAATGATACATTCGTGCCCCAAACGATTCAACTCACGGGTGAGATTCAGCATATAGTTCTCTATTCCTCCCAGAATATGTACACTACGTCCGCCTATGAAAACAATCTTCATTTTGTTTTTGTGTTCACTTATTATTTGAAAAGATACCGAAAGATGCGTCAAACACGAACCATTCTTATCCGTTTTTCTGTTTGAGAATGCAAAAATAAGACATTTTTACCAAACCTACAAATAAACCATGTTAAATACTATTTCGCCATCGTGCTCATCTCTAATGGGACTATGAAAAAATTCATCCCTACGAGGACTTGAATTGCTTCAAGATGAAGTGTCTGGCCTCGCGTACCCACATCACCAATGATGAGAACACAATGATAATAATCCAATCAGGCAATGAGAGAGGAACAACATTGAAGAAATTGTAGAACACCTCCACAATCAAGAACTGACCTACAACGATAATCAACACAATAACTCCGAAACCATCGCAACCCTTGAGGTCAAGTCCACTACCACCCGAACGGAAAGCACGTGTATTGAACATATACCAGAAATGCGCCCAGACGAAGATGGAGAAAAGCAAAGTCTGCTCATAGGGAGAGAGATTGTTTTTCGAACCTAATCTGAGCCGAAGCAAATCCATAATATCAATAGAACTCAAATCTGCCATCTGATGAATGTCTGCATGCTGGAAGATATAGAGGAAGACCAGCAACAAGACGAAAAAGAATCCTCCCACACCAAGGATTTCCTCCACCAGTCCTTTGTCAAGGATGAAATCCCCACGCCTACGTGGCTTGTCTTTCATCACATTGGGCGTTGGTGGTAATGATGCCAGGGCCATGGCACCGAAGGAGTCCATAATGAGGTTCACCCATAGCATCTGAGTGACGGTGAGCGGAGACTCCGTACCCATAAAAGCACCAACAAGCACTATGAGGCATGCCGCCACATTGACTGTGAGTTGGAAGAGAAGGAAACGCTGAATATTGCGGTAGAGTGAACGACCCCACATCACTGCTTTACCAATACTAGCGAAGGAGTTGTCGATAATGGTGATGTCGGATGCTTCCTTGGCAACTGACGTACCTGCGCCCATTGACAAACCAACATGCGCAGCCTTGAGCGCAGGAGCGTCGTTGGTGCCATCGCCTGTCACTGCCACCACTTGGTTTTTCTTCTGCAAGGCTTCCACCAGACGTTTCTTGTCCATAGGACGGGCTCGGGCGATAACCTTGATGTCCATGACCCGCTTAAGCAACTCCAATTCGTCAAGTTCCTCGAATTCGGGACCTGTGATGACCTTGTCATCATCATCATCGTCTGTCCACAACCCTATCTGGCGAGCCACCTCAACAGCAGTCCTAGCATTGTCGCCGGTAACGACCTTAACCTTGATGCCCGCATTCATACAATCTCTCACGGCTGAAGGCACATCCTCCCTGACCGGGTCGCTGATTGCCGCTATGCCAAGAAATTCGAGTCGAGGAGCGTTGAGCACACCATTGCTGATGACGTTCTCACCCTCCCCTACAACTTGATAAGCAAACCCAAGCGTTCGCATGGCCTGAGCCTGATATTGCAGAAGGATATCCGAAATCTCCGCTTTAGATACTCCTCCAGAAACACTGCTACACAATCCAAGAACTATCTCTGGCGCTCCCTTCACATACAACACTTTTTTGCCATCGCTCCGTTGAATCAACGTCGCCATATACTTGCGCTCTGTAGTGAAGGGTATCTCACTGAGTAGCATGACCGACTCACGGAAAGGAGCATAATCGTAACCTTTCTTGCGTAACCACAACAGAAGCGCACCTTCTGTAGGACTGCCCAACACCTCCTCCTTGCCATCAGGAGTGGTGTCGAGTTGAGCAATGGAATTGACTGCCATTCCTTCGACTATCAACCTGTTCATCGCATCATCTTCATCCTGTTGGTCTGCTGTGGTATGCTCGGAATCATCCGATAGCCGGGAGTGTTGTGATAGACCGAAGAAGCGCGTCTGATAGACCTGCATCTGGTTCTGTGTGAGCGTTCCTGTCTTATCAGTGCAAATCACAGTCGTAGCACCCATGGTCTCACAAGCGTGCATACGGCGCACAAGATTGTTGGTCCTTAACATCCGACGCATGGAATAAGCCAACGAAAGCGTCACTGCCATGGGCAGACCTTCCGGAACAGCAACCACAATCAAAGTGACCGCAATCATAATGGTCTGAAGACTATAAGCCAGCAAATGAGTCAGGTCGTCATCGTGAACAGTAGGAACCCAATCGTGCACTAGATAAACACACGCTATGAAAAGCAAGAAGAAAGTGACAATGGTGAGTATGCACTTCATCCGGGTCCAATGTGGGAAATGCTTGATGACCAAATAGAAAAAACCGCCTGTCGGAATGACGATGAGCCAAGCCAATGGATGGAAATCAAGAAAGACCAGCAACTTGGCCACAATAATAATGGCCGCAAAAATATAACTGCAATTGGTAATGAGTCTTCCCAATCCATCGAGTTGCTCGTTGAGCGGTGTCTTCACGCTTTTGTCTATTTGCACTGCCTTGAAGACCTTACCGTTCTCTGTCGCATCACCCACAGCAAAGACACGGGCAATACCATGACCTTCCATCACCTTCGTGCCTTTCATCAAATGGTTGGTGGGAAAGGTGGCCTCTCTGTCGAACTCCTCTTCCCTGGCACTTTTCTTGCTGACGGGTTCTCCCGTAAGGGTCGATTCATCCACTTGTAGTGTTACGGTCTCTAGCAACTCGGCATCAGCCGGTATCTCCTGTCCTGTATGGACGATGATGATATCGCCCACCACCACCTCTTTGCGAGTGATGGTAGTGATGCGTCCATTGCGCACCACAATGACATTCTCTTCGTCATTGACCTGGTTGAGAATACCAAACTCTTTCTCTGCCTTGTTTTCAAAAAAGAAAGCCAAGCCGGTGGCTATGAAAACCGTCAAGAAGATACCTATAGGCTCAAAAAAGACATGAGGACTTTCCCCTAACGAGAAATATTCGTAGAAGGAAATGCCAAGTGACAGCGTGCCCGCTATAAGAAGAATAATGATAAGCGGGTCGCTGAATTTCTCAAGATATTGTTTCCACCAGGACACCTTCACTGGCGGCGTGAACACATTACTGCCGTGCAGTTTACGGCTCTCCAACACCTGCTCGTCAGTCAGTCCTTTGTATTTGAGTTTAGGCATGAAATGGTCTTTCTATTTCTATTCTTATCTTAGAGAATTCGAAATACTCCGAATAGTCAGATGATTCCGAATTCTCCGATAATCACTTCACCGAGATGGTGATGATACTCTTGGCAGGCATCTTCACTGTGAGGGTGTTGCCCTTAATCTTGAAATCCTTGAAATCCTCCAACTTCACCACATTGGGATGCTCGAAGGTGTTGTGGTCGTCGATGCGCTTCGAAGTAATGATTTGGGCAGTGGCGGTCTTGCCAAGTGGCTTGTCGAAGTTCACCGTCACAGTGTTGCTGTTGTCAAGATCAACATTAGACAGCGAGACGTTGATGGTGCCGTCGGCAGCACGGCTGGCTGTAGCGTCGAGCATCTTGAATGAACGCTCACCTCCCCTTTCGTTCATCACCTGGCGTTGCTCCGCGTTGACCTCTGTGGGCAAGTAAGTGGCATCCATGTGAACATTGTACATCTTGAACACATAATAGGTAGGAGTCAACACCATCTTGTTGTCTTTGGTGAGAATCATGGACTGCAACACGTTGACGATTTGCGCAATGTTGGTCATTTTCACTCGGTCGGTATAACGATGGAACACATCAAGGGAGAGCGATGCAACAAAAGCGTCGCGGAGAGTGTTCTGCTGGAAGAGATGACCTGGGTGTGTGCCTGGTTCCTCATCCCACCATGTGCCCCACTCGTCAACAAGCAAATCCACTCGTTTCTGGGGGTCGTACTTGTCCATAATCTCAATGTGTTTCTTCAGCACTTCCTCGATACCAAGACACTTTCCAAGTGCCCAATAGTAGTTGTCAGCATCGAACTTGGTGGCTGATCCCTTACTGCCAGACCAACCTATGCAGGTGTAGTAGTGCAACGACAATCCATGCATCTGGCTGCCTACATTCTTCATCAGAACCTCGGTCCAGTTGTAGTCGTAGTCACTGGCACCACTACCCACCTTATAAAGGGTGTTGCCACTCCAATTGTGGCAATAAGTGGCGTAGCGACGATAAAGGTCTGAATAGTATTCAGGACGCATATTTCCACCACATCCCCAACTTTCATTACCTACACCGATATACTTCACCTTCCAAGGGTTCTGGCGACCGTTCTTCTTCCTGAGCTCGGCCATAGGACCATTCTCTGCGGTCATGTACTCTACCCACTCGGCGGTTTCCTGAACAGTGCCGCTGCCCACGTTCATGCTGACGTAAGGCTCGCAATCCAGCATCTCGCAAAGGTTGAGGAACTCGTGGGTACCAAAGGAGTTGTCTTCCTTGGTGTCTCCCCAGTTGCTGTTCATCATGGTCGGACGGTTCTCACGCGGTCCGATGCCATCGCGCCAGTGATAGGTATCAGCGAAGCATCCACCTGGCCATCTGAGCACAGGCACATGCAAGTCCTTCAAAGCACCAAGTACATCGTTACGGTAGCCGTTGGTGTTGGGGATGCTTGACTCCGGACCCACCCACAGTCCACCGTAGATACAGGTGCCGAGGTGTTCTGCAAACTGTCCGTAAATCTCTTTCGGAATCACGTTCTTGCCTTCTGTTTCATGAATGGTGACAGTCGAGGTCTTCTGCGCTGTAGCACTCATTGAGAGGAAAAGCGCTGATAACAATAAAATCTTCTTCATATTATTTTCGTTCATTGATTATTCTTAAATGCGATTGAGGCTTGATGTTTTTTATCTGCATGTGGCTCCAAGAACACTTCACCTGACGACCACTTTCTTGCCACCGATGATATAGATGCCAGGGCGCAAGTGGGCAGGATTCACCAGGCGTCCACTGAGGTCATAAACCCTGTCGTCAGCCATGGAGGGTCGGTCATTGACCTGTGGAACTTGGATATCCACTGTCTCGGGATTATCTACTGTCAGCGCGAAGTGGTCGGCACTCCACCATGAGGTACCTTTGGTGGTGAGCGACACGGTAAGTGTTTCGCCTTTCTTCACTTTCACGGGAACCAACTTCACAAGTTGCCAGCCCATGGGATAGTCACTGCCCTCGGCTACCTCTGTACCTGTGCCAGTGAAGGTGGAGGCGGCAGTCTGACCAGACGACGAGGTGGCGGTCAAAGTAAGTGTGTGTGTGGAGTTGCTTCGCAGGATGGCACTGAGCGTGTATTCACCTGCGGGCAAGTCGGTCACCGTCTGTTCAAGCGATGAGGTGTATTCCGAAGCACTCCACTTGTCGAAGTACATGTTGTCCTTATTGCCATCATAACCCTCGCCGCTGTTGAAGCCCACATTGCTCACTGTCCATCCGAAGGATGTGCCGTTGGCGGCATCCGGATTGAAGAGGAAACGGGTGGCATCAAGTGTGCCGTCGCCATTGTCAGTCAGCATGTCGGCTATCACTGCGTCGTAGCGCTTCCTCACCTGTTGGGCAGTCTCATCCTCCAGCGCTTCGTTCACCTTGCCGAGATAAACCAAGTTGAAGTTGTCGGCACCAGCCCAGCGTGCGCTCATCACGCCGATATTGCGAACACCCACCTTCAGTTTGCCATCAGTAACGATAATCTTATCCACCATGGTCTCAACCTCTGTATCCAGTTCGCTGTCTGTAGTCACAGGTGTAAAGTAAAGCTGGTTGGTAGTCTGGGCATAGAGTCCAACAGCACCGTTCACCGTTGCACCCTGTACTCCATTGGTGGAGTTGAACATATTGGCTGTCAAGCGATAGACTCCGCTCTCAAGACCCGCCAACTCCTGATAATAGTCGAATTTCATCTCCTCTGCAGTGGGGTTCCATACTTCAAGGTAGGTGTCGCCCGAATCTGCCTTGGTGTAGCCATTCTGGGCGTCGCGTGTACAAGTCCATCCCGGCACATTGCTCTTGCTCTCAGCATTAATCTGGGGATTGCTAAGC
>JAFXVU010000206.1 GCA_017534705.1 Bacteroidaceae bacterium | reverse complement strand
GTCCGGAAGAATGAGCATCGCGCTGTGGTGCGTCACCAACTCGACAGCACTACGTATTTTATCATCGTCAGCTGGAAAGGCGATGCTCAATTCAACGAGAAGAGTAAGCATCATTTCGTACTCTCGCCAGTTGGCAACACAATAGAGATAACCGTGGAATGGGTTCCGGAAAATTCAGAAAACTCAGAACAGACCAATTCTTACAGGGCTGTGCGCGAATCATCCGCCAGCCATTGGCGTCAGTTCTGGACAGAAGGGGCCGCAGTGGATTTCTCGCATTGCCTCGACCCAAGAGCCAAAGAACTGGAGCGCCGTGTGGTGCTCAGCCAATATCTGTTAGCCATTCAATCGGCTGGTAGTCTTCCACCACAAGAAACAGGTCTGACTTTCAACTCATGGTTTGGCAAGTTCCACTTGGAAATGATTCTTTGGCATGAGGCATGGTTACCGCTATGGGGACATGCAGACATGCTGACCAAAGCACTCAGCTGGTATCCGTCCGCCCAACCGATGGCACGTGAAATAGCCAAGCGCCAAGGCTTCGATGGCATCCGCTGGATGAAGATGACCGACCCGTCAGGAGGTGAGGCACCTTCCAATGTGGGTTCGTTCCTCATCTGGCAGCAACCCCACCTCATCTACCTCTGTGAACTCGCCTACCGCGCCACTGGAGACAATAGTCTCATCGGCAAATACGCTCCTCTCATTGAGGAAACCGCCAAGTTCATGTACTCGTTCGCCAACTATGACAGCACTACAGACCTATATATCCTTCGAGGACTGATACCCGCTCAGGAATCGCTGAAAGCGGATGTCACCTTCAACCCTCCATTTGAGTTATCCCAATGGCTGACCACGATGGAGATGGCACAGCAATGGCGTGTCAGGGCAGGTAAGGGACGTAAAAAGGAATGGGACGACCTGATTCAAAAACTGTCGCCATTGGCGTTCAATGACGACAGCCTCTACCTTGCTGCTGAGTCCGCCACCGACACCTACACCAACCAGAAAGCCACCTCCGACCATCCTGCCATGCTCGGCGCATTGGGTTTCTTCCCTGAGAGCAAGCTCATCAATGCCAATGTCATGAATCACACCCTTGACTGGGTGTACCAAAATTGGAACTGGCCGACAGCATGGGGATGGGACTTCCCGATGATGGCGATGACCGCCACACGGCTCCACCAACCCGAAAAGGCTATCCAATCCTTACTGAAAGCCGAGCAAAAGAACACCTACCTGAATAACGGCCACAACTACCAGGACGGACGTCTGCGCATCTATCTTCCTGGCAACGGCGGACTGCTTTCCGCCATCGCGCTGATGTGCGCTGGATGGGACGGTTGCGAGTGGCACAATCCAGGTTTCCCTGATGATGGCAACTGGGATGTGCGTTGGGAAGGTCTTCAGCCTTTTATTTAAATGGAAGTCAATTCGTTGCGCTCATGGGAGTTAAATGGGAAGTTTATTCGCTGCGCTCATGGGAGTTAAAAAGGACGATAGGAAACTATAATTAACCTCTTCCCAATATTTTTCGGAGGAAGAAGTAGATGTTTTCGACAGAACGGAAAATAGGGAAAGAACGGAATGGATAATAGCCGAACTTTCGACTGATTTTGGTGGTGATTCGCTGGCGTTCGATGCTATCGAACGCCTTTTTGATAGCGGTATTCGCAGTCTGCCTTTCTTCAGCGGTGAACTCGCCCCGATGCTGATAATAATACCAACAGGCATCGACGATGTTGAGCCATCGTATGGTCTCGTAACGATTGAGAACGGCATCGGCATCAACGAGTGTGCCATTATTCGCCTCCTCCACCAACTGGCGTTTCATGCTCAGGTTGGCCTCAAGGTACATGAAACGATTGACCGAAATGGCATTGGTAGCAGATAGTCCATGCTTTCGGTAGAAATATTGTCCATCCGTCAGCACCACTTTTCGCGAATGAAGATAGTGCAATCGAGTGGTGTTATCGTCACTATAAAGTCTTGAAGTGGCATCGAAAGGATATTGTTTGTGGATGGCGGCACGCACCATATACAGACCATGCAACTGCCAATCGAGACTCATATCGAATGCTTCCTTTCCTGTGATGACCATCCCCTCCTTAAGAAGTTCAGACATGGGATAGGGATGGCAGTTGTCAGCGCCAAAAAACTCCATCAACCGGAACACGGCGGCATCTATCTCTTGGTCGACGGCAATAGCTTTCATGGCTTTCTCTATGGCGTCAGAGGCTAACCAATCGTCACTATCCACTGTTGCAATCCAAGCACCAGAAGCCATCTCCAGACCTCTGTTGCGAGCCACAGCCTGTCCTTGATTATTATCCAACCGCAACACCTTCACCCTTGCGTCCTTCTCCTGATACCGCTGAAGGATGGAGCGTGAATTGTCGGTGGAAGCATCGTCTATACAGATGATTTCCAAGTGAGCATAGGTCTGTCCAAGCAAGGATTCCAGACAGTCGTCCAAATAATCCGCAGAATTATAGACAGCCACAAGGACGCTGACCAAAGCCTTGTCGTCACTACTTATTTCCTGTGTAGTTTGCCTTTGATTTTCGACCATAACTTGGTGAGGATTTTGGTTTCACGCCTGAGAATCCTGACAGAGATGAAGAAAGAGAGGCTGAAGGTCAGCGCACAAACTATCCATTTCACTAGTCCGCTGTCGGCCAAAGCCGTGAGGATGGATGTGGCGAGCAAGATGAACTGTAAGATATAGAACCATACCAACCGGAAGCTGAAAGCAAATTGATAAGCTTTCCGGTAGAGTAAATGTATAATGAGGAAATCGAGCAACCCTGTGGCTGAGAGTGCGAAACCGGCTCCGACCAGCCCGAAGAACTTAAAGCTCAGTGGTATGGCAAAGGCCATGAAGACATCACAGATGAATTCAGTGAGCAGGTACATTTTGGAGTCACCTCTCGCTAACGGCAGATAAGCCACTGGCAGTGTAAGGGCTCGGAAGAACATATAGAAAGAGGCGCTTACCGCCATGGGTTCAGCAGCGACAAAATCTTTGGCATACAGGACATGTACGATGATAGGCATGAACATAACCAGAAGAATCAATAATGGCGCTGTAAGCAGGACGCATACTTCTATTTGCTGGTTGATGATGCTACTCATTCGTTTGGTATGTCCGCAAGCCCCCGAGAGACGAGGAAAATAGTCGGCCTCAATGGCGATGAACACCATCGAAGCGTAGGATACGGCAAGCGAATAGCCACTCTGGTAGAATCCGACATTGTCGAGACCATCATCTCCACCGAACGAGACGAGCAAGGCTCTGATGACCAGTTCAGCACCCTGTCCGAACACACCCGCAAGGATGTAAGCGATGCCTAACCTCACCATGGGCATGCCCTTGAGGATATGCAGACGAGAACGAAGGTCCACCTTCCAACGGACAATCTTATTGCAGAAATAGAGATTGACCGACATGATGGCAAAGTTGATCAGCAACAAAGACGGCACGATTCCCTTGGCACGGAAGAGGATATAAATGGGGGCACTGATGAGCAATGCAGCCAAGGCACAGAACACGTTGGCCACAGCGACCGTCTTCAACCGTCGAAGGCTCTTGAGAATGGCGAGTTCACCACCTGTCACCGCCATCATCAGCACACATGGGGCCAAGCAGAGGAAGGCCCAGGCATGTGCATAATCCTTGAGCATGAGATGACTGATTAAGGGCGAGAAAGCCATGCATAGCAGACAGCCAAAAAGACCGGTGAGCAAACACCAAGTTCGTATGGTGACCACATTGTCCTCTATCTCTTCCTTGTTGCCTTTCTCATACAGTTCGGAGAGGTGCTTCACTGCACTGAACGATATACCGAGGTTGGTGGAGTCGTTGAGAAATCGAACAACGGTGTTGTAGATATTGATGAGTGCAAGACCAGAGGGTCCAAGCAGCACCGACACAATCTTGTTGCGCACCACACTGGCCAGCATTGTGATGCCCTGGACACCACCGAAGAGCCCCGTGTATTTAATCACGTGGTCGTAGGTGACGTCTGCGGCTTCACCGATGGGTTCTGCAGCCGTTTTCAGCGTTTCTGCATCTTCGTTATGCTCTTTATCTATCATGCCTGTGTTTGTGGTGGTGTAATGCTTGATGCCTTCCTCGTTATTCTTTGTTGGCCTCGTATGCAGCCCTGACTCGGCTGAGTGTCTCAGGTGTCATCTGCAGATACGATGCCACATAATGCAGTGGTGAACGCCTGATGATGTCGGGATGGTCGCGCAAGGTTCGTACATACCGTTCCATGGCCGTTTCAAACCGCAATGTGTCGGCTTTCTGCTGGGAGAGAATCAACGAGCGCTCGAGGAACTTGAACATCAACTGGCACATCTCGTACGACTGCTCCGTCAGTTTCTGCAACTTGTCGTAGGGTATGGCATAGAGGACGCTCGTTTCCAGAGCATGCACCATCAGTCGTGTGGGCTGACGTTGGAAGAAGCTCTCGATGCAGATGACCATACCTCCCTCGTAGGAGATATGCTCTGTCACTTCCTTGTTGTTCTTCTTGTAGAACTGACGTATGAGCCCTTTCTCCACATAATACATGTAGTCGCTGACTTCCCCTTCTTTCAACACGATGGAACCTCGTCTGAACTTCATAGGGATGATAATCTCAGCCAGCATGGTGAGCGCTTCGAGACTGAGGGTGTAATAACTCCTGGCAATCTCACGCGCCACTTCTTTGTTTTTCTCTAAATTCATACGGCCAGAATTGTTGAGTGATAATTCTACGAGTTCTAAGGAAACTAAAGTTTCGGAAGTGATAAAAAGGAGTTGAAAAGGGAGTTCATGCAGTCGTTCTGGTAGGAAGTTAAGCATACACCCTTTCGCCGAAAATCTTGCTGCCCACACGGATGAGTGTGCTTCCCTCATCCATGGCAATGGGATAGTCGTGACTCATTCCCATAGACAACTCGCAGAAAGAGGGTTGTTCGGCAAAAAACCGTTCTTTGACCTCGTCGAAGATTTGTTTGGCCAAATGGAACTCTCCTCTTATCTGTTCCTCGTCATCCGTGTAGGTAGCCATGCACATCAGTCCGTCGATGCTCACATGAGCCATTGTCCTCCATTCGCCATCCTCTAAAAAGGCCATGAGTTCGTCGTGACTGAATCCGTATTTGGTTTCCTCAGCCGCGATATGGAGTTCGAGCAGACAATGGAGTACTCGCTCATTCTTCTGCCCCTGCTTGTCGATTTCACGCAACAACTTGGGTGTGTCAACAGCATGGATGAGGGAGATGAACGGAGCGATATACTTCACCTTGTTGGTTTGGAGATGGCCGATGAAATGCCATTCAATGTCGGAAGGCAGCTCCTGTTGTTTGACCAGCAGTTCTTGCACATGGCTCTCTCCGAAAACACGTTGTCCTGCTTGGTATGCTTCGAGAATGCTCTCGGCAGGATGGAACTTGGATATAGCAACAAGTCTCACCCCCTCTTTCAGGTCATCCGTCACAGACTTGAGGTTCAATGTAATGTTGCCCATACTCCAGGGGATGTGTTATTGTTCGTATTCGGGTTTGTCGTCGGCTTCCACCAAAGGCTCGTATGGATAAACATCAAGCAAATTGGTTTCCTGCACCATGGCGACCACATAATCCATCATACTGCCTTTCATCCCCTCCTCGAATCGTTTCAGGGCGTCCTTCAGGCTGCTGGCCTGGACCAGCATCAACGAAGCCTGCTTCTTCTCAGTCTGTGTTTTTTCGTCGAAGGTGATGAAATTGCATTTCACCTTATACCATTTGTCGGCATCTGAATCGGTGGTCTGGAAGAGTTCACTGTACTTCACGCGTTTGATATCTGTCACTGTCATCTCGCCGTTGCAGAAAGGCGACACCTCCTTGATGATGCGAGCCTCGGCCTCTGTGAAGTTCAGGGCGTCGACGAGATAAGGTTCCACTGTTTTTTGAATCTTGCCTGAGTCAAGTTGTTTCTGGGTCTGAACCTTGCATTCAAACCAATTGTTCATAATCATTGTCGTTTATTTGTTTTAGATTCCTTAATAATACATTTCGTCTGAATACCAACAACATAATGAAGAGCAAATACGTCTTGTTCCTCATCATTAGTGGATTTCAATGCAAAATTAGTGATTTAAATCAAGAAATCATCAAAAGAGAATATGTTTTATAGGCAAATGGAATAAAAAAATGACTCTTGTGAATATCTGATTATTCCGATTATTCCGTCAAGAAGATGGTCACACCCCGTGCAGCCTGTGCACCATAGACAAGGCTCTGCTCAATGTCGGCAGTCTTGGATGGACCGCTGATGAACGTTCCGAAGCCATAGTCGTTGAACCGAATGCGTTTGTAAGCCTCGTGCATGTTGTTGACGATGTCACGGCGCGACAGTAGTATGACCAGGTTCTCACTAATGAAGCAGATGGCCTTCTCCTTCATGGTCTGCGGTATCCAGATGCAAGCGTTTTCGGCCACTCCAATCTCTCCTTGTATGACCCCCACATCCGTACCATCAAGGTCTTGTGCCTCAGCCACTTCATCAGGGTTTCGGTCGGCTCTCACGCCAGGTATATTACTGCTGATGACCTTTGCATCGGGATAGGCTTCAAGGATTTTTGCGTTGATGTCATCCTCTGGTTTTATCTCCATCAGTTTAGCACCTCCAGCTGTTGTGGCGATGTGTATGAACTGTGCTACAGGGTCATTGTATTGAATGCCCTGTATATCCAGTTGTGGTTTATCGAAAGTCATGTGGGTGTTTTTGCGCAAACGACCCAGTATTTCTTCTCTGCTGCTCATTTTTTCACTTTTCCTTCCTTCCAAAGTTGATGAAATGATTTCTTGGCGAACTGAGGCATCGTGTGTCCT
>JAFXVU010000205.1 GCA_017534705.1 Bacteroidaceae bacterium | reverse complement strand
GCTGACCCACAAGATTCCCGTTGACGACGAGTTGATTCGCTTTTGCGACAACTACGAGCAGTCGATGGAACTGACTCCCTACATGCTGATGATGCAGGAGCGTCCCGACGCTTTCTTCGCCATCAACGACGACACGGCGATAGGCATTCTGCATACCTGCAAGCGCTATGGCTACAGGATACCCGACGACATTTCGATTTGCGGTTTTACCAACAGCAACATCACCTTGGCCTGCGACCCTCAATTGACAACGGTGGAGCAGCGCGGTTATGAACTTGGGGTGGCTGCTGCCCGAACGCTGATTGAGCGAATAGAGAACGAAAGCACTGAAATCAAGAACAGTGTGGTGAAGACCCGTTTGGTGGTCAGGGGCAGCACAAAGCCTATCCCAGAGACCATCGTGAGATAGAATAAAGATATCTAGAAAATCTAGAAAATCTAGAAAATCTAGAGATCTAGAAAATCTAGAATCCCCTAGAAAAAAAAGCCAACCAAAAAAACTCGACAATATGAAACAACTTCCCGATTTATCGTTTTGGAAACTGTGGAACATCTCCTTCGGTTTCTTCGGGGTGCAGATTGCTTACGCGCTGCAGTCGGCCAACATCAGCCGTATCTTCGCCACCTTGGGCGCAGACCCCCACAACCTGAGTTATTTCTGGATTCTTCCGCCGCTGATGGGCATTATCATCCAGCCTATCATCGGTGCGCTGAGCGACAAGACCTGGACACGCTTCGGCCGTCGCATCCCATACCTGTTTGTGGGAGCCGCTGTAGCCGTCTTGGTGATGTGTATGTTGCCTAACGCCGGCAGTTTCGGTCTGACGGTAGCTGGTGCAATGGTGTTCGGACTGATTTCGCTGATGTTCCTCGACACGAGCATCAACGTGGCCATGCAGCCCTTCAAGATGATGGTGGGCGACATGGTGAACGAGAAGCAGAAGACCACGGCCTACTCCATCCAGTCGTTCCTCTGCAATGCAGGTTCGCTGGTGGGCTACCTCTTCCCTATCATTTTCACTTGGATGGGCATCAGGAACGAGGCCGCCAAGGGCGTGGTCCCCGACAGCGTGATTTACTCGTTCTATATCGGCGCCGCTATTCTTATCGCCTGTGTCATCTATACGGTGGCGAAGGTGAAAGAGATGCCGCCTGAGGTGTATAACGAATACCATGCACTGAAGGATGATGTGAAAGAAGATGAAAAGAGCAGCAACATGATTAAGCTGTTGGCGAACGCTCCCAAGGCTTTCTGGACCATCGGTCTGGTGCAGTTCTTCTGCTGGGCGGCTTTCATGTATATGTGGACTTACACGAACGGTGCGATTGCATCGAGTTGCTGGGGAACGACGGACGTGAAGTCTGCCGCTTATCAGGACGCTGGCAACTGGGTTGGTGTGCTGTTCGCTGTGCAGGCCATCGGTAGTGTGGTATGGGCGGCAGTGATTCCATGGCTGAGCAAGATGACAAGCCGCAAGTTCGCTTACTCGCTGAGTCTGGTGCTGGGTGGCATCGGTTTCATCAGCGTGATGCTGTTCGCTGACAAGTACTTGCTGTTCATCTCTTACTTCCTCATCGGTTTCGCTTGGGCCGCGATGCTCGCCATGCCTTTCACGCTGCTGACGAACGCTTTGCAGGGCTATGGACACATGGGGTCGTACCTCGGCCTCTTCAACGGAACCATCTGTGTTCCTCAGATTGTAGCGGCATTAGTGGGCGGTTTGCTCCTGTCGATGGTTGGGGGCAGCCAGGTGATGATGCTGGTGCTGGCAGGTGTACTGCTGATTATCGGCGCAGCCTGCGTCTTTGTGATTAAAGATAAAAAGTCCTAGGAAATTCTAGGAAGTCCTAGGAAATCCTAGGTAATCCTAGGTAATCCTAGGAAGTCCTAGAAAAAAAAACGCTCAGGGATGTCCCTGGGCGCTTTTATTTTATAATTCGGCGCGAATTTTCTCGATGAGGGGAATGATGACTTTCTTGAGCACCTTGTCGTTGAGGCGGTGCTCACCGTCGAAACGCTCGGCATTGGGATAATGACGGTGGAAGAGGTCGTAAGTGTTGACCAAGTCGTCGTGGATACCGAACAGGCCATAGGTATTGGCGAGGTCGAAGTCGGTGATGCCCTTGAACTGCTGCCGTTCCATTTGGTTGAAGTGCTGGATGATTTCACGGGTGATTCGGAAGGTCTTCTGGTTGTCCTTGCGTCCGTTGAGGAAAGGATGCTCGCCAGTTTTCAAGACTTTCGACATTGTGGACATATTGAAAGCGGGATTGACACAAATCTTTCGGAAACCATGCATCTGCTGGGCGTACATACCGCCCATGCTGGTGCCGATAACGAGGTCAGGTTGTTCGCTGGCGCATAGTTCGCGCAGGAAAGGGAGCGCCTCTGCTGGGTCGACGGGGATGTCGGGAGCGATGATTTCGTCGTCAGGCAGAATCAGACGCAGGTTCTGCACTGTGCCGCTTGCTCCGCTGGATGCGAAGCCATGGAAGTAGATAATCTTCATTAGTTTAATTAAGAGTTAAGAATGAAGAGTTAAGAAAATTTGACGAAGCCAATGGTCAATGGTCAAAAATGCGATTCAGCGAGTGCAGAGTTGAACTTGTTCAAACTATGCCGAGCGTGAGCATTTTGGGCGAAGCCAATGGTCAATGGTCAACGGTCAATGGTCAATGGTCAATGGTCAAAAAAAGGTGCGCCCAAGAGAGGATGTGCGCACCTTTTTAAGAATTATCCGAAGTTGTCGAATCGAATCATGTCGTCCTCCACGCCGAGGCTGTGGAGCAGGTCGAGCACGGTCTTCGCCATCATTGGAGGTCCGCAGAGGTAGTATTCCACATCCTCGGGTGCCTCGTGTGCCTTGAGGTAGGTGTCGCCCATCACGTTAGCGATGAATCCAGGAGTGTATTTCACTCCGAGTCCGTCGGCCTTGGGGTCTGGACGGTCGAGTGCGAGGTGGAAGTGGAAGTTAGGATACTCCTTCTCGAGTTCGAGGAAGTCTTCCATGAAGAACACCTCGTCGATGCCGCGCGCACCGTAGAAGTAGTGCATCTCACGGTCGCGGGTGTGGAGTGTCTTGAGCATGTGCATGATCTGCGCACGGAGCGGAGCCATACCGGCACCACCACCTACCCAAATCATCTCGCGCTTGCTGTCGAAGACGGGATGGAAGTCGCCATAAGGTCCACTCATCTTCACCTTGTCTCCAGGTTTGAGGCTGAAGATATAGGTTGAGGAGATGCCTGGAGGCACTGGCATGAAGCCGACCTGTGGTTTTGGCAGGAACGGAGGAGTGGCGATACGCACGGTCAGTGTGATGATGTCGCCCTCGTCGGGATAGTTGGCCATGGAGTATGCACGCACGGTAGGAGTGGTGTTCTTGCACTTCAGCGAGAAGATGTTGAACTTCTCCCATGTGGGAACATAGAGGTCGCCGATGAGCGACTTGTCGATGTCCTTGTCGTAGTCGATGTCGTACTCAGGGATGGAAATCTGCGCGTAAGAGCCAGGGATGAAGTCCATATGCTCTCCAGGAGGCAGCGCCACCTTGAACTCCTTGATGAAGCTGGCGACGTTCTTGTTGGAGATAACCTCGCATTCCCATTCCTTTACGCCCATGACAGACTCTGGCACCTTGATGGCCAGGTCGCCCTTGACCTTGGTCTGGCAACCCAGACGGTAGTGTTCCTTGATTTGCTTGCGAGTGAAGTGTCCTTTCTCTGAGTCGAGGATTTCTCCTCCACCTTCTACAACCTGGCACTTGCACTGTCCGCACGAACCCTTACCACCACAAGCAGAAGGCAGGTAGATGCCCTGTTCGGCGAGTGTGGTGAGGAGGCTGCTTCCCTGTCCTACAGTGAGCGTCTTGTCGCCATTGATGGTGACGTTGACCTCTCCACTGGGCACAAGGTATTTCTTTGCCACGAGAAGTATGACCACCAAAAGAAGGATGATCACCAAGAATACTGCTATACTAGCACCAATAAAACTCATATCCATAATGTATATCCTTTCTTTTTAGATGTTCAAACCAGAGAAACACATGAATGCCATGGCCATGAGACCTACAGTGATGAAGGTGATACCCAGTCCCTGCAGTGGCTTAGGCACATCGGAGTAAGCCATTTTCTCGCGGATGGCGGCAAGGCACACGATAGCGAGTGTCCAACCGATACCGGAACCGATGGCATAAGCGATGGCATCGCCTACCCCACCAATGGCCTGTGAGCTGGTGGCAGGGTCGAGCAGGATGCGCTGCTGCATGAAGAGGCTGGCACCCATGATGGCGCAGTTCACAGCAATCAGCGGAAGGAAGATACCGAGTGCGGCATAGAGAGAAGGCGAGAATTTCTCGACAATCATCTCCACGAGTTGCACCATAGCCGCGATGACTGCGATGAAGAGTATGAAGCTGAGGAAAGTGAGGTCGAGTCCGTTGTCGAAAGCGAACTTCTCGAGCACTTTGGTCTGTAGCAGGTAATCAACAGGGACGGTGATGAGCAGCACGAAAGTAACAGCGCAGCCCAGTCCCACGGCCGTCTTCACGGTCTTGGATACAGCGAGATAAGAACACATACCCAAGAAGAAGGCGAAAATCATGTTGTCCACGAAAATGGAGCGGACTAACAAACTAAAGAAATGTTCCATAATTTATTGCTTGTCTTTTTAAGTGATGTGTTATTTCTTCTCTTCCTTATTGATTGAACGGGATACCCAGATGACGCAACCAACGAGAATCAGCGCCATGGCGGGCATGGTCATCATACCGTTGTTCATGTAGTATCCGCCGTTGTCGGTGTAGAAACTATCGGGGATGATTTGGAAACCGAAGATGGTACCGAATCCGAGCAGTTCGCGTACAAAACCCACGATGACGAGAATCATGGCATATCCCAATCCGTTGCCGACACCGTCGAGGAACGACTCCCATGGTCCGTTCGACATGGCGAAGGCCTCGAGACGTCCCATGAGGATACAGTTGGTGATAATCAGTCCCACATAAACCGACAGCTGCACGCTGACATCATAGACATAGGCCTTGAGGATGTTGCTCACGATGGTCACGAGCGCAGCCACAACCACCAGCTGGATGATGATACGTATGCGGTTGGGGATGGTCTTTCTCAGCAGGGAGATGATGACGTTGGAGAAAGCGGTGATGACAGTCACCGACAGACCCATGACGACAGCCGGCTTGAGCTGGGAAGTCACAGCAAGTGCAGAACAGATACCCAGCACCTGGACGGTTACAGGGTTGTCGAGATTAAGCGGACGCATGAATACTTCGCCATTCTCTTTTGAAAATAATTTTCCCATATTCTTAGTCCTCCTTATTTTTTGATTTGTTCAAAAATATCAATATAATCCTGCAGACACTGCTGCACCATGTCGTTGACACCGTTGGAAGTGAGGGTGGCGCCAGTCACAGCATCGACGAAGTTGTCGGGACCGACACCATCAACGGTCTTGCCTTTCTTCAGGACGCTGAGGATGACCTTGGTCTTGTCCTCGCCGAAGATTTTCTTGCCGTTGAAACTGGTCTGGAACCATTCCTCAGTGATGCGGGCTCCCAGACCTGCTGTCTCGCTCTCATGGGTGAAGTAAGTGCCATAGACGGTTTCGCAGTCAGACTTGAGGGCCACGTATCCAGAGATGCCGCCCCAAAGACCTGCACCCTTAACCGGTACGACGAAGATGGTCTCTCCACCCTTCTCGCAGACGTAAAGCGGACGATTGGCGGTGTTGATGTCCTTGTTGGCCACCTTGAAAGCCTCTTGGTCTTTCTGGCCCTTCTCGCCTTCCTTGTCGCCAGCCTGTGCTATTTCAGCTTTGTCGTTGTAGATGGGGTCGAGTTTAATCAGTTCGGCGTACTTGGTCTCCACGTCAGATTTGGCGATGCCTCGTTCGTTGAGCGATGCAAGTATCTGCTGTTTCTTATCGACAGCCACGTTGATGTCCTGTGTAGGTTTGAGCGCGGTGGCTACAAACGCGAGCAGGAATGCCACGATAACAACGATTACCGAAGCATATACGATAGTATAAGTGTTACTATTAGTATTCATTTTTCTTTCAGTTTTCAGTTGTTACCTTAATTATTTAGCGGCTCTCTTGAGACGTTTGTTGATATTGCTCTGCACCACGCAGTAGTCGATGAGCGGTGCGAAAGCGTTCATGAGAAGGATGGCGAGCATCATGCCCTCGGGATAACCAGGATTCATCACACGGATGGTGATGGCCATGGCTCCAATGAGCAGGCCATAGATGTACTTGCCACATTCTGTGCGAGCGGAGGTCACAGGGTCGGTAGCCATGAAGACGGCACCGAAGCAGAAACCACCAAGTGTAAGGTGCTCATACCAGGGAATCTGTGCCACGGCGTTGTCGCTGGCGGCATTGAAGAGGAGTGCCACGAGTGCACCGCCTACAAACACCGAGAACATGGTCTTCCAACTAGCCACACCGCTCCAGAGGAGGATGATGGCACCGATGGCGATGGCGATGACGCTGGTCTCACCGATACAACCGGGGATAAGACCTGTAATGGAATCCATGAAGGATGCGCTGATAGGCGTGTTGGCAGCAGCCTCACCGAGAGGTGTGGCAGCTGTGACAGCATCCACATTGATGACGCCGTTGATGCAGTCGATGTACTCACCGTTGACCCAAACCTTGTCTCCACTCATCATCGAAGGATAAGAGAAGAAGAGGAAAGCGCGGGTGACGAGAGCCACATTGAAGATGTTCATACCTGTTCCACCGAATATTTCCTTAGCGAAAATCACGGCGAAAGCGGTGGCGATGGCGAGAATCCAGAGTGGGCAGTTGATGGGGACGATAAGTGGGATAATCATACCCGACACCAGGAATCCTTCCTGAATTTCCTCGTGTTTCCACTGAGCGACGGTGAACTCAATACCCAGACCGACAGCGTATGAAACCACCACCTTGGGCAGCACAGCAATCAGTCCGTAACCAAACATAGCCCAGAAACCAGCCTGCTCACCGATGGCGAGGTAATGCTGGTATCCTACGTTGTACATACCGAAGAGCAGTGCAGGAATCAATGCGATGACCACAAACGACATGATTCGCTTGGAGTCGATGGCATCGTGCACGCTCACTCCCGACTTCGAAGTGGCGTTAGGCACAAGCATGAACGTCTCCATACCCTCAAAGAAAGAGCGGAACGCGTGCAGTTTGCCTTCAGGTTCGAAGTTGGGCCTTATCTTATCGAAATATTTCTTTATAGCACTCATATTCTACTTTTTGTTATTTAGCGTGCGTGGGTTATTCATTTTCCTTGCGGAGCATATCGAGTCCTTCCCTGACTATGCGCTGCAGTTCGAGTTTAGAAGAGTCGATGAACTCAGCCACAGCGAAGTCCTCGGGAGCCACCTCGTAAATGCCGAGTTGCTCCATGCGGTCGATGTCGCCTGAGATAATCGCCTTGATGAGAAATTCTCCGAAGATGTCCATAGGCAGCACCTTGTCGTACTCGCCCGACATGATGATGTGCCTCTCGCCACCCTTGATGCGTGCATCGAGGTTGTAGGCTTTCTTAGGCTGGAGCCATGAGAGGTAGGAACGGCTTGTAGAGAAGTCGTTGAGACGCGGCATAATCCATCCGAAGGCCTCATCCACATCGTCGCCTTCTGGGATGACGGTGACCTCGGTGGTGTGGGCGCGGAGGAAGTCATTGGTGCTGACTTTGGTTCCCACAAACGGGTTGCCGTCGATGATGCGCTGGTGGCGCTCTGCCTTCTTGAGGTTACCGTTGAGGATATCCCCAATCTTCTGTCCGACCTTGACGCGTGCGTAAGCGGGGTCGTTGACCTGGCTTCCTGCGATGGCGATGATGCGTGTGAAATCCACCTGTCCCTTGTTGAAGAGGCGTCCGATGAAGATGACCTCCTCTGGTCCGATGGTCCATACCACCTCACCCTTGTTGATGGGTGCGGTGTGGTTGATTTGCACACCCACGTTACCTGCCGGACATGGACCGTCGAAGACTGTCACCTGTGCGTTCTTGGCGTTGGCCAGGGCGTTGTCGGCACCGGGCTTCACACCGAGATAGACCTTGGCAACCTTTGCGAGCGCGTCGATACCGGTCTGGAAGTCGGCCTCCTGTCCCTTGAGGACGAAGTCGAAGTCGGCAGCCAGAGGCATGTCGCTGAACGCAGACACGAAGATAGCCTTTGGTTTGTCTTCAGGGTTAGCACACACGTCGTAGGGACGCTGACGGAAGAATCCGAACATACCGCCCTCAAGCAGCACCTTCAGCACCTCGTCCGAACTCATCTTCGCAACATCCTTCTTACCGAAGTCCTTGAAGACCTGTTTGGCATCAGCGGCTACTTGAACACTTAAAACCTTGCGGCGATCTCCCCTCTCCACAGCGACCACCTTGCCGCTGACAGGCGAGACGAAGTTCACCTCGGGATGAGCCTTGTTGACAAAGAGCGCATCCCCAGCCTTGACCTCATCACCTTCGCGCACCACTACCTTGGGTTTCATGCCGTAGAAACCATCTGGAACAAGACCGTAAATCTCGCTGGGTTTCACGTCCACAAACTTCTTGGCAGCCTTGCCCTGAAGGTTGATGTCGAGGCCTTTGCATAATTTGATTACATTAGCCATATAATGATAAATTGGTATATATATATACTTTAAAAACTTGGTATATCCTCACATTGTTGGCATAGCAGGTACGTTGGAAAAACCGTTGTACCCAAAGGATTTTGCAAAGATACTAAAAACTGACGACACATTTTCAACGGAAAGTGATAAATTTCGGCATAAACGTGAAAATTTTATGTTTTTTGTTAAAAAGACATTAAAGAGGATTATAAAAAAGTGGGGGAAAACCATCGCAAACAAGCGGCTAAAAATGACAAATTCATACCAATTAAGAGATAAAAAATAAAGATTTCAGTATAATTTGCAAAAAAGCATTACATTTGCACATTGGATTGCTCATATACGATTCATTCTATCAGATGGGTTCTTAATGAACTCAAGAGAGTGTACAACATCTTACTTAACCCAATCAAGAAGATATGAACATCGATAGGAAATTATTTATCGCCACTTTCATAGTAGCATTTCTCATAGCATTAGTGGTTGGCGCATGCTACAACTAACCCTAACTTAACCGCCAGTTTGATGAATTTACAATGGTGATTAATTGAAGATAAATTCGAGGTAATTCATGTTGAAAAACAAACACGAATGCCCATGAATTGAATACCAATTATTCATGAATGATTTCCGTCGAATTCACGTTAACTAACGCAACTAACTAAACTACAAACAATATGAAAACAAGTACTGACTTTCATAGCTTCCTGGCACGGACTGCCACGACGCTGCTCGTGATGATGCTCACGATGAACGTGCAGACAGCAAGGGCCGACGAATGGCCTGAGTATATCAGCGAAGTGAAGCTCATCGGAGGCACCCAAACAGAGACCAACACACTCAAGGCCCAGTACGAGGGCCAAGGTTGGACGGTCGTCGATTACGACCTCAACAAAGGTTGCGGTTCAAACAGCGATTTCATCTTCCTGATTTACAAGAAGGCGAGCCGCAACAGCACCAACCAGGGTTATATCACCGACTTCTATGTCACCTATCACAGCAATGCCTCTGAAGTCACCAACCTTTCCACGACCGTCAATCACAACTACAAAGAATATACGCTTTGTCCCTACGAGGGCGGCGACAATTTCGTGTCGAAGAAAGGCGACCTGAACAGCAATACCGGCGGCAAATACATCCACCTGTATTACACCAAGAAGAACTTCGACGACAAGCGGGCGGTCACCGACATCACCTTCGACGCCAGCAGCGACTACGCCCTCGAGTGGAATGATGTTGGTGGCAACGACGAAGGCAGACCCGCCGACCTGAACAAAGGCTGTGGAAGCAATTCGCCCTACATCTACATGCACCTCACCACCGCCACCAAGACCAACCGCCCCACCGCCGACCCCGTGATGCAGAACCTTGTCTATAACGGTGCGGCCCAGCAGTTGGTCAAGACCCCAGCCACCATCGCCGTCGGCACGATGTACTACAGCCTTAGCGCCACGGGCAGTTTCACCACGACACCCTCCAGTCTGACCGCCAAGAACGCCGGCAATTACACCGTCTATTACTATGCCGGTGCTGACGGTGTATACGGCGACCAGTCCGCCACCCATCATCAGACCGCCACCATCGCCAAGTCGCCCAACGACCAGGTCACAGTGGTCGTCGAACCCTGCTACGGCAGCGACAAGACGATTTCACCTTCCTGCGCTGGCAACAACCTCAGCAGCGGCACCATCACCTACCAGTACGCCACAGCCGAGAACGGCACCTACACCTCCACCGTACCTACCACTCCTGGCACCTACTGGGTGAGAGCCTCCATCGCTGGCGACAACAACTGCGACGCTTTCACCACCGCGTCCAAGGCGTTCATGAAGGTGGCATGGAAAGGCAATGGTACGGCTGCCAGTCCGCTGCTCATCTCCTCGACCACCGACCTCGACCAACTGGCCACCGCAGTGAATGGCGGCAACAACTTCCAAGGCATTGTCTTCAAGGTCACCAACGACATC
>JAFXVU010000204.1 GCA_017534705.1 Bacteroidaceae bacterium | reverse complement strand
TTGCGACCACTGAAGGATGTCATCGTAGTTGATGTAATTGCAATATCTAATGACTAAAGACGATTGACTTTTAAAGAAAAAAAGAAAACGTACAAGTCTTTCGTTGTATTAGTTGACTTTTATTTGTAAATTTGTGGCAACTTTCCAATTGGGATAAATAGTACATCCCCAAAACTAAAGACAACAATGATGAAGCATTCATTCTTATTCGTGTCGATGCTGCTGGCATCGACCTACACCTATGCCGAGGACGTACCCGTGACCGAGTGCCAGTATGCAGGACCATACATGCTTGAGCGTCCTGTGATGATAGACAGCGTGAACCTTCAGGGAAAAACCTTCCAGGACGACGAGTGGCTCAAAGCCCCCATCAATTTCTCAGCTTTGAAGGATGCGAAGACCGTGATGCAAGGGCAACTGCCAGCTTGCAACCAAGGTACAGCGCTACATCTGTTGGGTTTCAATATTCAAAACACATCATTCACCGAGGCGGAAATCAAGGTCTCAGGCTTGCACAACTACCGCCTGCTGGTTGACGGCAAGGAATGTGGGGGAGGAAAGACTACACTTCAACCCGCCACGCATGAGGTGGTGGTGAAGTACCTGTCACAGCCCGGAAAGAACGACACATTGGACATCAAGGTGAAGACGGAGCGCGATGGAGTGGTGGAGGTCGTCCCCAATGACGGCCAACGTCGTTACACCCTGCTCGACGTGCTGCTCGGCAGACGTTACAGCGGCATTGAGGTGTCGCCCGATGGCCATTACGCCATTGTCAGCTATTCTCAGACCCGTGAGGGAGGAAGCACCGACTACAACTCGAAACTGTGGGACCTGCAGCAACAGCGGATTGTCAACAGCAATGTCAACGGACACTGGATGCCTAAGACCAACAAGTATTATTCCATTCGCCGCGACAACCAAGGGCATAACACGCTATACGTTATTGATCCTCGAATGGGAGAGGAAAACATCGTAGCAGAGAACTTGCCTGACGGTTCTTTCACCATGTCGCCTAATGAGGACTATCTCATCATCAACCATCGGGAAGAAGGTGAGAAAGAAAAGGACAGCGGCGTATTCGAGGTGGTGGAACCTGAAGACCGTCAGCCAGGATGGCGCTACCGCAACCAACTGCTCAAATACGACATCGCCACAGGGCTCTGCACTCCACTGTCTTTCGGCTACCATAGCGTCTATCTCAACGATATCAGTGCCGATGGTCGTTATTTGTTGATAAGCAAGTCGGAAAACAGACTCACACAACGACCCACCACCGTGACATCCATTTTCCGTCTCAACTTGAGCACCATGCACACAGACACCCTCGTGGTGAAGGATGGATTCGTCGGTGGCGCTCTCTTCTCACCCGACGGGACACAAGTACTGATTTCTGGTTCTCCCGAGGCACTCGGAGGAGTGGGCAACGTGGTGCCTGAGGGTAGGGTGCCCAGCATGATCGACACACAACTTTTCCTGTTGGACATCGACGGCAGATTGTTTAAGAATGTTTATGTTGATACACCCGTACGTCCTCTCCAGAACAAGGTGACCTTGATGAGAAAGATACGTCCGCTCACCCGCCAGTTCAATCCCAATGTGCAGCGCATGACATGGAGCAAGGCCGATGGTATGGTTTATTTCAATGCGGAGGACAAGGATTGCATGCACCTGTTCCAACTCAATCCCAAAGACGGTAAGATTCGTCGTATTGACACACCTGAGGAGATGGTGATGAGCTTCAGTGTTGCCAATTC
Organism: Bacteroidaceae bacterium; assembly: GCA_017534705.1. Classification (GTDB taxonomy): domain Bacteria; phylum Bacteroidota; class Bacteroidia; order Bacteroidales; family Bacteroidaceae; genus RUG11857. The sequence goes on along the minus strand of JAFXVU010000204.1, from coordinate 9,142 downwards.
CGCCCCCGTCATGGCATTCTATGGACAAGGCGCCTCCAATAGCGACAGGCTTTACACCCTCTCGACCAAGAGTCTCAAATCCTCCCTGCTGGAGGACCTCTCTGCAGAACGTTTGAAAGGGATAGAGCTGGGGGAATGCACAGCATGGAACTACCTCAACAACCGAGGCGACACCATCTGCTGCCGTTTTTACCTGCCACCACATTTCGACACTACGAAGAAATACCCCATGATAGTGAATTACTATGGCGGATGCTCTCCCACTAGCCGCAATTTCGAGAACCGATACCCCCAACATGCATACGCCGCTCTTGGCTATGTGGTACTGATTGTGAATCCTAGCGGTGCTACTGGTTTCGGACAGGAGTTTTCCTCACGCCATGTCAACACTGCTGGTAAAGGAGTGGCAGAAGACATCATCGGCGCCACTAAACAGTTCTGCAGTGAGCATGCTTGGGTCAACAAGGACAAAATTGGATGTATCGGCGCCAGTTACGGAGGGTTCATGACCCAGTACTTACAGACACAGACCGACATCTTCGCCGCCGCCATCTCCCATGCTGGCATCTCCGACCATACTAGCTATTGGGGTGAGGGCTACTGGGGTTATTCCTATAGTGAGGTGTCAATGGCCAACTCCTATCCATGGACCGACAAACATCTTTATGTGGATCAAAGTCCGCTCTTCAATGCCGACAAGATACGCACACCGCTACTCTTCCTCCACGGGACTGGCGACACCAACGTGCCTGTAGGAGAGAGCATCCAGATGTATACAGCGCTTAAACTCCTTGGTCGACCCACAGCGATGGTGCTGGTCGAGGGGCAGAACCATCACATTCTCGACTATAACAAGCGCATCCAATGGCAGAACACTATCTTCGCTTGGTTCGACCGCTGGCTTAAGGACGAACCACAATGGTGGAACGCCATGTACTCCGACAAACACTTGTAGCAGAGTTTACCATGTATTCTGAGTATTCGAATATTTGGGTATTCCGAATACTCAGAATTCTTGTTTTTATTTTCTGAAAAAATCTTAATAATCAACGGGAATCCAGAGAATAATTGTAACTTTGTAATTTGAATGTATTCATTTCACTTCATCAGCTCGGATTATGGAACTTACGATGTTCGAACGCATACAGCTTCTGCCTCTCTTCCAAGGACTGAGTACAAGGCAACTGCAGCAGATTTTCGAGAGAATCAAACTTGACTTCTGCCAGAACAAGGAGAGGGAGACGATTGTGGTGAGGGGCGACAGGCACAACCAACTCATCTACATACTCAGTGGACGATACTCCGCAGAGTATGTGTCGGCCAGTGGAAAATACCGATTCCTCGAGATACTCAATGCGCCTGCATTGCTTGAGCCTGAAGGCATATTCGGGTACAATCAGGACTATCTCCGCACCTACAAGTTCGTCACTGACGGAAGCACCTTCCTCGTCGATAAGAATGTCTTCAAGAACGACCTTATCCACATTGACGTAGTCAGGACCAATATGCTCAACATGCTCAGCACCAGGTTTCAGAAAGTGCAGCAACAAATATGGAACCTCAAGAACAACGGGTCGATAGAGAAAAGAATCATCCGTTTCTTCTGCACCCACTCCACGGTGATGGACGGATACAAGATGGTCAAAGTGAAGATGGAGGATCTGGCTGAACTCCTCGGAGAGTCAAGAACTAATGTTTCCAAGGGCCTCAACAGCCTGCAGGATCAGGGAGTCATTCAACTCAAACGAATGGGCATCATCATGAACAGCCTTGAGAAGGCTATGGCCTCCTATTTTTATGAATAAACAGACATTATGAGCAATATTTTCATTGATAATTATAACACACCTCACCACACCTTTCCTTTCGACCGCATACGGCTGGAGGACTATGAGCCAGCGATGCTCGAGGGCATACGGATAGAGAATGAGGAAGTGGAGCGTATCGTCAACAACCCTGAGCCTCCCACATTCAAAAACACCATCTGCGCGATGGAGAACACGGGCGAACTGCTCGAAAGGGTCACCACAGTTTTCTTCAACCTCCACAGCGCGGAGACAAACGACCAGATGGAGGCGCTAGCACAGAAGATGTCGCCCGTGCTCTCCGAACACAGCAACGACATCAGTCTGAACCCCAAACTCTTCCAGCGGGTGAAAGCCGTCTATGACTATTATCACTCCGATGAGACGAAATTGCAAGAGCTAACCCCTGAGGAACAGATGCTGCTCCACAAAACTTATGACGGATTTGTTCGAAATGGGGCCAATCTCGATGAACAGCAAAAAGAGGACTATCGCAAGACTACGACCGAACTCAGCCAACTCACTTTGCAGTTCTCTCAGAACAAACTCGCTGAAATCAATGCCTTCACGCTTCATATCACCGACGAGAAGGACCTCGACGGACTGCAACCAACAGCTATTGAGGCTGCACGCCTCTGTGCCAAGGAGAAAGGCCTCGACGGATGGGTGTTCACACTCAACGCACCGAGCTACATACCCTTCATCACCTACAGCAGCCGACGTGAGCTCCGCCGGAAGATGCACATGGCCTACAACACCATCTGCACACACGACAACAAGGAGAACAATATGGAGATATGCCGCCGCATTGTGAATCTGAGACTCCATCTCGCCAATCTCCTGGGTTATGAGACTTACGCTGACTATGTGTTGGTGAACCGCATGGCCGAGAACAAAACGAATGTGGAGCGTATGCTTTCACAACTCACCGAGGCCTACTTGCCCACAGCGCAAAAGGAGGTGGCGGAAGTGGAGAAATTGGCCAAGGAGATGGAAGGCGACAACTTCCAGCTCATGCCTTGGGATATGGGGTATTATTCCAACAAACTTCTGGAACGAGACTACAACATCAATTCCGAAATCATGCGTCCTTACTTGGAGCTCAGCCAAGTGAAGAAAGGTGTGTTCGGACTCGCCACACGACTCTACGGCATCACTTTCAAACACAACAAAGACATCCCCGTCTATCATCCCGATGTGGAAGCATACGAGGTCTTCGATGCCGACGGACACTTCCTCTCCGTGTTGTATTGCGACTTCCATCCTCGCGAGGGTAAACAAGCGGGGGCTTGGATGACCAGCTACAAGGAGCAATGGATTGACGAGGAGGGGGAGAATAGCCGACCACAAGTGTCGGTGGTGATGAATCTCACCAAACCCACCGACACCAAACCAGCTTTGCTCACTCTTGGTGAGGTGGAGACTTTCCTCCATGAGTTCGGACACTCACTCCATGGCATGTTTGCCAACACACACCACAAGAGCCTCAGCGGAACAAACGTCTATTGGGACTTCGTGGAACTGCCCTCGCAGTTCATGGAGAACTATGCCATGGAGCGCGACTTCCTCAACACCTTCGCTTTCCATTACCAAACAGGTGAGCCTGTGCCCGAAGACATCATCAACCGACTACAGCGAAGCCGCAACTTCTGCGTGGCATACTCCTGCATCCGTCAAGTGTCGTTCGGACTGCTCGACATGTCATACTACGACATCAAAGAACCGCTCACCCAAGACATCATAGAGCATGAACGACAGGCTACACGGAAGGTGAAACTTTTGCCAGAGGTGGAAGGAACTTGTATGACTGTGCAGTTCTCACATATCATGGCTGGTGGATATGCCGCTGGATACTATAGTTACAAGTGGGCAGAGATACTTGACGCAGATGCTTTCTCCCTCTTCAAACAGAATGGCATCTTCGACAAGAAAACGGCTCAGAGCTTCCGCGACAATATTCTCTCGAAAGGGGGAACTGAGCATCCTATGATACTCTATAAACGATTCCGCGGTCAAGAGCCAACTATTAAAGCTTTACTTGAACGAAATGGCATAAAAAACTAATAAATAGAAATATATGAAGTTTAATCTCGTAACTACAATACTGCTTCTTTTGTTGTCTGCCGTCACACTTGTGGCATGCTCATCCGACGACGACATCGACGATATCTTCATAGGTAAGACATGGTATATGAGCGGTGGAAAACTCAACGGCACCGACTTCAGCAAAGAGCAAGTAAGTAGCCTCTATATCTACAAGGATAGTTATTGGATAGTCTTCTCCAAAGACACATTCACAGGTAAACTCTCCACCAACACCAGCTTCAGCGGAACTTGGGAGGCTGATGGCAAGCACCGAACACTGAAGTTGAACGTCACCTCGTCTGTCAACTGCGAGGAGATTCTGCTCGATGCCAATATCTTCCGCGTCATCAAGAATGTCAACAGGTATTCCGGGGATGCCAATATTCTCGAGATTTTCAGCGACGACAACAGTTACATCAACATGGGCTCAATCAGATAATTTTTTATCCAGAATAATCGACTATTCCGAAAACTACGGAAAAACATTCGCATTATGGACAGCAACAAACAATCGCTACTCGACCAACGATATCTCAGAATGGCCCGTATCTGGGCTGAGAATTCCTACTGCCAGCGACGTAAAGTGGGGGCGCTCGTAGTGAAGGACAACATGATTATCTCCGATGGATACAACGGCACACCCTCGGGGTTCGAGAACATTTGTGAGGACGAAAACAACACAACAAAACCCTACGTTCTCCATGCAGAAGCCAATGCCATCACAAAACTGGCAAGGAGCCACAATTCCAGCAAAGGAGCCACTATGTATATCACCGACTCGCCATGCATTGAGTGCGCTAAACTCATCATCCAGTCAGGCATTAAACGAGTGCTCTATGCCAACACTTACCGCCTCGATGATGGCATCAACCTCCTCAAGCGGGCTGGCATCGAGGTACAATTCATCGACCTTAGCGAGTACGACGAGAAAAAGTGACTCCCTCATAACGCCTTTTTCAATGTATTTCAACTGATATAAAAGTAGCATCACCACATTACTTCAATAACCAGAAGCATGAACAAGTCATCTAAATTCATCCCTACGATCATAGCCGTCAGTGTGATTATCGGAATACTGATAGGCACTTTCTATGCCAACCGGTATTCGGGAAACAGACTCAACATCATCAACACGACGTCCAACAAACTCAACGACCTGCTATACATCATCGACGACCAGTATGTCGATAAGGTTGACATCTCCGACCTGGTGGAGAAGGCCATGCCGAATATTCTCTCCGAACTCGACCCGCACTCGTCGTACATCTCCGCCAAGGACGCCTCGTCGGCTAATGATGAGCTGAGAGGCAGTTTCAGCGGCATAGGCGTGCAGTTCACCATCAAGGACGACACCGTCCATGTCAACAATGTCATCAAAGGAGGACCATCGGAAAATGTGGGCATACTGCCTGGCGACCGTATTATCTCTGTTGATGACAAACCTTATGTGGGTAAGGAAGTGACTAATGAGGAGACCATGCGGCGGCTGAAGGGACCCAAAGGCAGCAAAGTGAAACTGGGCGTAAAGCGGCATGGTGAGTCTCAGCCTATCTATTTTACGGTGGTCAGAGGAGAGGTACCTGTCTTTAGCGTAACCTCCACATACATGCTCAATCCCGAGCTTGGTTATATCCGCATCAAAAACTTCGGAGAGACCACTTACGCCGAACTGCTGCTGGCACTGGCCGACCTCGAATACGCTGGATTCAAGGGGCTTGTGGTTGACCTCCGCGGTAATACCGGTGGTTACCTCACCGCTGTCATTCAGATGGTCAACGAGTTTCTGCCGAAGAACAAACTCATCGTCTATACAGAGGGACGGAAGTCAAGACGTGAAGATTACAGGAGTGACGGAAGAGGTGCCTACCAGTCTTTGCCCATCATTGTGCTGACTGATGAAATCACTGCTTCTGCAGCGGAGATTTTCGCCGGTGCCATACAGGATAACGACCGTGGCGTGATTATCGGACGGCGTACTTTCGGAAAAGGACTTGTGCAGCAGCCTATTGAATTTAACGACGGGTCGTTGATACACCTGACCATCGCACGTTACTACACTCCCTCCGGACGGTGCATACAGAAACCCTACACCAATGGAAAGGGTAAAGACTACGAGATGGATATCGTGTCGCGCTACGAGCATGGAGAGTTCTTCAACGAGGACAGCATCCGTCAGAACGGCCCCATCTATCATACCGGTATCGGACGTGAGGTCTATGGAGGAGGAGGCGTGATGCCCGACTATTTCGTCGCCGAAGATACCACAGGCTACACCACATATTTCTCACAGGCTGTGTCGAGCGGGCTCGTGGCGCAGTTCTGCTTCGATTATTGCGATGATAACAGGCAAACCCTGTCGCAATTCACCGAGGGTAAGGACATTGCCAAGTATCTGAAGAAGCAGAACACACTCGAGAAATTCGTCCACTTCGCCGACAGCAAGGGACTGCAACGGCGGAATCTCATGATTATCAAGTCGAGGGAACTCTTCGAACGGGCTATCTATGGCAACATCATCTACTCCATCCTTGACCAAAACGACTACCAGATGTATATGAATGAGGATGACCCAACTGTCCTCAAAGCCATCGAAATCTTTAAACAGGGAAAGACAAAACCTGTTTTGGAGAAGAAAGACAACGCCAAAGAAGAGAAAAAAGAAGAGGACAATAGAAAAGTGGCTAAGGGAAGCCTTTCGCCACGCGACGCACGTATGGCCACTCCTTTTTACATTGCTTTCGCATAGTTTCTGAGATATGTTCATGACTAAGTCGGAGTTGCGAAAGCACATCAGGAGTGAAAAGAAGCGCATTGGCGAAGAACGCCTGCTTGAACTTTCAGAGAGGGTGGTGGACCATCTTGAACAACACCCTGACTTCCTTTATGCACGCACAGTGTTGCTCTACTATTCATTGCCCGACGAGGTGTCCACCCACGCATTGCTGCTCAAGTATGCCAGCCTGAAGACTATTCTTCTGCCTGTGGTTGTCGGCGATGACTTGCAATTGCGCGTCTATCAACCTGAACTGATGCAGAAAGGTGCTTTCGGCATCATGGAGCCTAGAGGGGAAGTCTTCTGCGACTATGACAACATTGACCTCGCTGTCATACCTGGTATGGCTTTCGACAAGGACGGACGTAGGTTGGGTAGGGGACGAGGCTACTACGACCGAATCTTGCCACTCATCCCTTGCAAGAAGATGGGGCTTTGCTTTCCTTTCCAGTTTTTCGACAACATCCCCACAGAAACACACGATATCTCGGTGGATGAGGTCGTTTTTTGAGCATTGAACATTTCTTGGATTTCCTAGGTGTTCCTAGTCTTACCTAGTCTTTCCTAGGCATTCCTAGGTTTTCCTAAGCATTCCTATGTATTCTTAGGCTTTCCATGGCATTCCTGGGGTTCATGTTTCATATTATAAAGCATACGTTACATGGTGTCTTTGCAGTTGCTGACGATTCGTATAATTTTGCAAAAACAACTGTTTAAACGTATGAATATGAACATTAGAAAGAAAAAACTTGAGATGATGAGCCTAGGCCGTCTGACGGTGAAGTGTTGCATCGCACTGACCGCATTTTTCCTTTTCTCTACGGCCATGAAAGGCCAGAATCCTTATCTGCCCCTTTGGGAGCATGTGCCTGACGGCGAACCTCGTGTGTTTGAGGACCCCGACAATCCTGGTAAGTTGCGTGCCTATATCATCGGTTCCCACGATGTGACGTTCACTGGTTATTGCGGTCCTGACATCCGTATGTGGTCGGCACCCGTTGAAGACCTCAGCCAATGGCGCGACGAAGGCCCTATCTTCACCTATTATGTCGATGGACAATGGGATACGATGTTCGCACCCGACTTGGTGGAGGTCAAGGACAGGATGACGGGTAAGAAGACATACTATCTTTATCCACATTCACGTGGCTTCAGAAGAACACCTATGGTTTGCAAGGGCGACCGCCCTAACGGACCCTTCACTCCTGTGAACCTCACTGAAGATGGACGTTCATGCAAACCTGGTTCAATTATCGACTTCGACCCATCAGTCTTCGTGGAGAATATCACCGACAAGAAAGACCCCGACTATGAACGTGGATACAGGGCATACGTTTTCTATGGATTCCGCCATTCCACAGCCTTTGAACTCGACCCGGCTACCATGTACTCCGTACGTCCAGGCACAGATATTCACGATTATTTCATCCCCGCTAGCGAGCGCTATGGAGAGGTTCGCGACCCCGAGGGAACACAATACCCAGCTCTTTATAAAGGACAGAACCCTGGCGACTTCAATTTCTTCGAGGCTTCCTCCATCCGCCAGGTAGGCAACAAGTATGTCATGGTGTTCTCTGGTTATTCAGGCCCCGACTACGGATTAGGCTCCACCAACTCCGCCCTGCGTTATGCTTTCGGCGACAGCCCGCTTGGCCCATGGCGCTCGGGAGGTGTTTTGGTCGATTCCCGTGGCGTGGTGCCAAATGAGGACGGCACACATCTCACCACAACCAATGCCGCGCACAACACGCATGGTTCTTTGCAGCAAATCAACGGCCAATGGTATGTCTTCTACCATCGTCCACCGCGTGGGTTTGGCAATGCGCGCCAGCCCATGGTGGCACCAGTGAAGATTGAATGGGATAAGAAAGCGGTTGCTGATGGTGGTACTGTCAGAATCACAGCCTATGACCCCTATGCTAAGAACAAAGAATGGACGGCTTCTGCCTCCGACGGCACTTGCTATACCGGAGCTGAGGTCACTTCAGAGGGATTCCAGATTTTTGGACTGCCTCCCTACAGTTATTATTCCGCTGGTATCGCATGTTATATGACGGGTAACGAATGGATGCAGGACAACTGGGATGTTTGGAACAATCACATGGACTTGGCGGGAATACGCAACAAAGGTATCATCGGATTCAAGTATTTCGGATTCGGTGGACTCGCCAAGAATGACAGGGGTGTCAATGCTTTTGAAGGAACGAAGAAAGGTGACGGCACAACACTTAATCTCTTCCTTACTCACACTGTTGATACAGAGGTGAAAATTCATGTGATGCTCGATGGGCCTTATGCCAACGATGTCCACAAGGGCAAGGAAATAGGGGTCATCACCATTCCCGCCAACGCTCCGCGCCAAGTGCGTAATTACCAAGTGGCTGTGCCTGAGGTCGAGGGACTCAAGGGCAAACACGCTATTTATCTTGTTGCTGAGGGAGAGGAACTCCAAGAACAGCAGCAGCAACGGCAGTTCCCA
>JAFXVU010000203.1 GCA_017534705.1 Bacteroidaceae bacterium | reverse complement strand
CATGCCGAGGTGCAGAAACTCACACTCACCAACCGTTCCAAGAAAGAAAAGAACCTCAAGGTGTTCTCCTACACGGAGTGGTGCCTATGGAACGCCGCCACAGATGGTGAGAACTTCCAGCGCAACCTCTCCACTGGCGAAGTGGAAATTGACGGTTCGGTCATCTATCATAAGACAGAGTACCGTGAGCGTCGCAACCACTATGCTTTCTATGGGGTGAACACTCCCATACAAGGCTACGACACCGACAGAGAGTCGTTTGTGGGCATGTACAACGAAATCCGCGAACCTCAGGTGGTGACAGAAGGGAAACCACGCAACAGCCATGCGCATGGGTGGAGTCCGATAGCATCGCATTACCTTGAAGTCACACTCGCTCCGGGCGAAAGTAAGGAATATGTCTTCCTGCTTGGTTATGTGGAGAACGAGGACAATGAGAAGTGGGAGGCACCTAAGGTCATCAACAAGACGAAGGCCCGCAAGATGCTGGATGAATTCAGCACTGTGGAAAAAGTCGAAAAGTACTTCGGTGAATTGAAGGAGTATTGGAATCAGTTGCTCAGTATCTTCAGTGTGGAGAGCGACGACGAGAAACTCAACCGCACCGTCAACATCTGGGGTCAGTACCAGTGTATGGTCACTTTCTGCATGTCACGTTCGGCATCGTTCTTCGAGAGCGGAATCGGACGAGGCATGGGATTCCGCGACTCCAACCAAGACCTTGTCGGTTTTGTCCACCTCATCCCGGAACGCGCCCGTCAGCGCATCATTGACATCGCATCCACTCAGTTTGCCGACGGCAGCTGCTACCACCAGTACCAACCGCTGAGCAAGCGTGGCAACAACGACATCGGAAGCGGTTTCAACGATGACCCCTGCTGGCTCATCTTCGGCACTGTGGCCTACATCAAGGAGACAGGTGACTTCTCCATTCTCGACGAACCAGTGCCTTTCGACAACCAAGAAGGGAGCGAGGTGTCGCTCATGGAACACCTTCGTGTGTCGTTCAACCATGTGGTGGAGAACCTCGGTCCTCACGGCCTGCCTCTTATCGGCCGTGCTGACTGGAACGACTGCATGAATCTCAACTGCTTCTCCTTCGACCCCAACGAGAGTTTCCAGACCACAGAGAACAAGAGCGAGGGCACTAAGGCCGAGTCGCTGATGATTGCCGGTCTGTTTGTGTTTACGGGCCGTCAGTACGTGGAACTCTGTCAGCGTGTAGGACTTAGTGAAGAGGCCCAACGTGCACAGGCTCAGGTGGAGGCTGTGTGCAAGGCCGTGGAGGCCGATGGCTGGGATGGTGAATGGTATCTCCGTGCTTACGATTACTATGGCCGTAAGGTGGGTTCACATGAAAACGAGGAAGGCAAAATCTTCATCGAAAGCCAGGGTTGGTGTGCTATGGCACAGATTGGTCAGGAAGAGCAACTGCCATGCAAGGCACTCGACGCCACAAAGAAATACTTGGAATGTGAGCATGGCATTGTGCTCAACTGGCCTGCCTTCACCCGCTACTATCCCGAATACGGTGAAATCAGCAGTTATCCAGAGGGATATAAGGAGAATGCAGGTATTTTCTGCCACAACAATCCATGGGTGATTATCGCAGAGACTTTGCAAGGCAGGGGCAACGATGCTTGGAGTCACTATAGGAAGATACTGCCTGCCTATGTGGAGGAGCACTACCAGACTCTCCATCGTGTGGAGCCATACGTGAACTGCCAGATGGTGGCGGGAAGAGATGCTGCAAAGCCAGGCGAGGGCAAGAACTCATGGTTGACGGGCACTGCCGCATGGATGTGGCTGACTGTGAGCCAGTACATACTCGGTGTGCGTCCTGCCTACGACGGACTGGAACTCTGTCCTTGTCTGCCTGCTGAGATGAAAGGTTATACGGTTACCCGCCGCTTCCGTGACGCTGAATATGAAATCTGCGTGGAGAATCCCAATGGCAAGCAGTGTGGTGTATCCGTAATCACTCTTGACGGCCAGTCTGTGGAAGGCAATTGCATTCCTTATTCTGCTGGCAAGCATCAAGTGAAGGTGGTGATGTAAATCCTATTCGATAAGGATGCCCAAATCGGGCAGTAAGGCGAGCGCGCGGTTTTCGGATGTTTCCATGACCTCGCGCTCGCCTGGTCCTTTGTCATTGATGCCACAGAGGTGGAGGATGCCGTGGATGATGACTCTGTGGAGTTCCGACATATAGGCTATACCTCGTTCCTCTGCGTTGGACCGCACGGTATCGAGGCTGATGAAGATGTCGCCACTGATGGTGTCATCCTCGTCGTAGTCGAAGGTAATGATATCGGTGTAATAGTCGTGGTTCAGATACTGCAGGTTCACCTCAAGAATCTTGTCGTCGTTGCAGAAAATGTAGGCGATGTCGCCCACTTTGCGGTTATAGCCAGCCGCCACCTGTTTAATCCAAGTGGTGAGTTTGCGGCGTTGTATTTTCGGCATAGAAATGCCGTCAGTTTGATAGGTTATCATAGTCTTATCGTTTTTTTCTCTGCCAGGCAGAGCATACAACCTTTTTTTATCGGTCATCCATGACCTTCTCCCTTTGTTTTTACTGTTTGAGTAGTTCCGCTGCCTTGCAGTAGGTGTCGTTCACATCATTGATGATTTGGAAATACTCGCTCATGTCCCATAGGTCGCGGGCCACGAGAGCTTTCAGTTGTGTCTTAATCATAGGCAAGGATGCCTGGAACTCACTGTCGGTGTATTCCACATTATCCTTCTTGGCATAATCCTTGAGCAGTTCAAGCATGTCATCAGGCACGTCGAAACGCGCCTTGAAATCCTCTATCGTGGAGTATTGCTTTTTCAGCGCCTTGCGGTTCTTATCCACCCATTTCAGGTTGGTGTTGATGATGCTGCTCTTGGCGGCGAGTGTGCGGTGCAGTTTGGTGTATTTGGTGGTGTCGAGGGCTACGAAGATGTCGGGCATGATACCACCGCCACCATAGACGATGCGTCCTTCCTTCAGTGTGCGGTATTTCAGCGAGTCGGCGAAGTGTATGCTGTCGGCATTGGTCAGTTCACCGCTGTTGAGGCGGTCGAGCATGTCGCGGTCGTAACTGTTCTTGTTGCCCATCTCGTATGGTTTCTGTATGCAGCGTCCCGATGGTGTGTAGTAGTGGGCTGTGGTCAGTCGGATGAGAGAGCCGTCAGGCAAGTCAATAGGCCGTTGCACCAGTCCCTTGCCGAAGGTGCGTCGGCCGATGACGATGGCACGGTCATGGTCCTGCAACGCGCCTGTCACAATCTCTGCCGCAGATGCCGTATATTGGTCCACCAGCACGATGACCTTATCGTGTTTCAGAATACCGTTGCCACGGGCATTAAATTCGGTCTTGGGGTACATACGTCCTTCTGTATAGACAATCAGTTCGCCTGTCTCCAGAAACTCATTGCTGATATCCACTGCAGCCTGCAAGTATCCGCCGCCGTTCTCCTGAAGGTCGAGTACTAGAGTCTGCATACCCTTGTCCTTGAGCATTTTCACCTTTTCCACAAATTCCGAATGTGTGGTCGCTCCGAAGTTGTTGATGCGGATGTAGCCTGCTGTGGGTGTCATCATATAAGCGGCGTCGATGCTGAATACGGGTATCTTGTCGCGTGTCACCGTGAAATTCTGGATGCCATCCACACCCCGTCTGACGATACCAAGTTTCACCTTCGTGCCTTTGGGACCGCGCAGACGTCGCATGATTTCCTCCCGGCTCATCTTCACTCCGGCTATCGCCGTGTCGTTGACGAGGACGATTCGGTCGCCGGCGAGGATACCCACCTTTTCAGAGGGTCCGTTGCTGACAGGCTGTATGACGAGGAGAGTGTCCTCAGCCATGTTGAACTGCACGCCGATACCCTCGAAACTGCCTTGCAGTGGTTCGTTGAGTTTCTGGACGTCTTTCTTGGGCGTATAGGATGAATGCGGGTCGAGGCTCTTGAGCATGCCGACGATGGCATCATCCACGAGTTTGTCTTCGTCGAGTGAATCGACATAAAGTCGGTTGATGGCGAACTCTGCCACTTGCAGTTTACGCAGGCGGTTGAAAGTTTCCATATCCTTAGCTTCGTTGTCTTCCTGTGCCTTGGCTGTGATGGCAGCGAGTGTCATCAGTGTTATAAATGCGATTGATTTCATTGTTCTTTTGATTTGATGGGTCTAATGGGTTGAATAGGGTTAATGGGTTAGATGGGGACTTGTAGGCAGTTGCTGGATGTGGCGATAGACCGCCTCTGGCACCCATTGACGGACATCATGACCGAAACTCATGAGTTCTCGTACAGCGCTTGAACTGATGCAACTCACTTCGGGTGAGGTAATGAGCAGCGCTGTCTCTATACCTGTGAGTCGTCGGTTGATGTCGGCGATGGTTTTCTCGAAGTCAAATTCAGCTGTTGTCCGTACCCCGCGCACCAGAAAGTGCGCGCCGATGGTCTTGGCGAAGTCTGTGGTCAGTCCGTTGTAGGCCTCCACGCTCACTCGGTTATTGTCGTGATAGACCTCTCGAATCATCTCCAGTCGTTTATCGAGTGGGAAGAGGTAGTGTTTGTTCTCATTGATGCCTATGCCGATGACCACTTCGTCGGCGAGCGAGTCGAGCGTGTGTTCCACGATGGACTCATGCCCGAGTGTGAAAGGGTCGAAACTGCCTGCGAAAAGTGCTTTGCGTATCATTCTGTATATACTATTTCTTCTTCTTCGGGTTTGTCTTCCTCGATGACGAGGTTGTTGATGATGAAGTACTGGCGTTCCATGGTGTTCTTGCCCATGTAGTATTCCAGTAGTTCTTTCACTTGGTCGGTCTTGCGCAGTGTCACCTGCTCCAGACGAATCTCTGGTCCGATAAAGTTCTTGAACTCATCTGGAGATATCTCGCCCAAGCCTTTGAAACGAGTAACCTCGGGTTCTGGTCCCAGTTGGGCCATAGCCTTGTCGCGTTCCTCCTCGCTGTAGCAGTAAAGGGTGATGAAGTCGCCCTTACTGTCGGGTTTGTCCTTGAGCAGTTGGTCGAGAGCGCTCTTCTTGATGCGTTTCTTGCGGTTTCTGACGCGGAAGAGCGGTGTTTGGAGGATGAAGACATGTCCTTTGCGGATGAGTTCGGGGAAGAACTGCAGGAAGAATGTAATCATCAGGAGTCGGATGTGCATGCCATCGACATCCGCATCTGTGGCTACGATGACTTTGTTGTAGCGCAGGCCTTCGATACCGTCTTCAATGTTGAGTGCGGCTTGCAGTAGGTTAAACTCCTCGTTTTCATAGACCACTTTCTTCGTTAGTCCGAACGAGTTGAGGGGTTTGCCACGGAGGCTGAACACAGCCTGTGTGTTCACATCGCGGCTCTTGGTGATGCTTCCGCTGGCTGAGTCGCCCTCGGTGATGAAGATGCAACTCTCCTCTTGTTTGTCACCCTTGTTGTCGTTGTAGTGGATGATGCAGTCGCGTAGTTTACGGTTGTGGAGATTGGCTTTCTTTGCCCTCTCGCGTGCCAGTTTCGTGACACCGGCAATGGCTTTTCGTTCCTTCTCGTTGTTCTGTATCTTCTGCAGGATGATGTCGGCCACGTCGGGGTTCTTATGCAAGTAGTTGTCGACTTCAGTCTTGATGAAGTCGCCGACGAACTTATTGACGCTGATGCCGCCTCCAGGTTCCATGGTCAGCGAACCCAGTTTGATTTTCGTCTGGCTCTCGAACTGGGGTTCCTCCACGTTGATGGCAATGGCTGCCACCAGTCCGTTGCGGATATCGCCGTATTCAAAGTTCTTGTTGTAGAACTCCTTGATGGTTTTGGCGATATGCTCTTTGAAAGCACTCTGGTGTGTGCCTCCCTGTATGGTGTGCTGTCCGTTGACGAAAGAGTGGTATTCCTCACCGTACTGTTGGTTGGTGTGTGTGAAGGCTATCTCTATGTCCTCGCCCTTGAGGTGTACGATGGGGTAGAGGGCTGTAGTGGTCATGGTATCGTTGAGCAGGTCTTCCAGTCCGTTGCGCGAGATGATACGCCGTCCGTTGAAATAGATGGACAGTCCTGTGTTGAGGTAGGTGTAGTTGCGGAGCAGTGTCTCCACAAACTCGCTTTGGAAGGAGTAGTTGACAAACAGTGAGTTGTCGGGCTCGAAATAGACGTATGTGCCGTTCTCCTCGTCGGTGTCGAGGGTCTCGTCGTGTTTCAAGACTCCTCTTTCGAACTTCGCGATGCGTACCTTGCCATCACGGTAACTTCTTACTTCGAAGTGGGTGCTCAACGCATTCACCGCCTTGGTACCCACACCGTTCAGACCCACGCTTTTCTTGAAAGCCTTGGAGTCGTATTTTCCACCTGTGTTGAGCAGGCTGACAGCCTCGATGAGTTTGCCCTGTGGTATGCCACGACCATAGTCGCGTACGCTCACACGGTGATTGTCTTCAATGGTCACGTCGATGCGTTTACCTGCATTCATCTTGAACTCGTCGATAGAGTTATCGACGGTTTCCTTGAGCAAAACGTAGATGCCGTCTTCGGCGTGTGAACCGTCGCCTAATCGTCCGATATACATACCTGGACGCAGGCGGATATGGTCCATGTCCTCCAGGTGGATGATGTTGGCGTCTTCGTAGTTGGCTGTAGGTTGGTTATTGTCAAAGTTAAGTTTGTTGTCTTCTGGCATGGTAATGGAGTTGGATGGGGTTAATGGGTTTAATGGGTCAAATGGAGTGGTTGGTTTGGTTATTTCAGTGGTTTCTTGAAACAGCGCCTTCTCTTGTGTTGTTTGCGCTCGAAGTAAATCCATTGCGACTGCACTCGGGTATTGGTTTCCAGTTCCACATTGGTTTCCACATATTTGTAGCCCTCGCTGATATAGATGGGGAGCAAGTCGTGGAAGAAGATGGCGTTGACGCCTTTGCTTTGGTATTCGGGCAGTACACCGATGAGCATGAGGTCGAGTGTGTCGGGATGTTTCCATTTGAGCGGTTTAAGCAAGTGGAACCATCCGAAGGGGAAGATTTTGCCCTTGGCCTTTTGCAACGCCCTCGACATGGATGGCATGGAGATGCCCACACCAATCAGTCGTCCGTTGGCCTCAGTGACGAGCGAGACGAGTTTGAGGTCGATAAGTGGCAAGAAAGACTTGATATACTGTTTGATTTGCTTGTCGGTGAGTTCGGAGTAGCCGAAGAGCGGTTTGAACGCCTCGTTGATGACCTTGAAAATCTCGGTGCCGTATTCTTTCGCGATGGCGCGGTGCGACGTATACTTCTTGATGTGCAGGTCGTACTTCTCCATCACAATCTTAGCGATGCGTGTGAGTCGCTCTGGCACCTCTTTAGGTACGGTCAGCAACATCTCTATCCAGTCGGCGTCTTTCTCATACCCAAGTCGCTCGATATGACGCTGGTAGTAGGGGAAGTTGTAGATAGTGGCCATGGTACTGAGTTGGTCGAAGCCCTCAATGAGCATTCCCTCAGCGTCCATGTCTGTGAATCCCAATGGTCCCTGTATCTCTTCCATGCCTTTTTCCTTGCCCCATTGCTCTACGACATGGAGCAATGCCTCGCTTACTTCCTCATCGTCGATGAAATCTATCCATCCGAAACGCGCTGCTTTCAGGTTCCATGTCTTATTGGCTTTGTGGTTGATGATACCGGCTACTCGTCCCACAATCTTACCGTCCTTATATGCCAGGAAATACTCAGCTTCGCAGAACTCCATGGCGGGGTTCTTGTCTGAGAAAGTGCCGAGCATGTCTTCGTAGAGGTCGGGTACAGAATAGGGGTTGTCCTTATATAGTTCGTAGTTGAAGCGGATGAATTTCTTCAAATCGCTTTTGCTTTCCACTTTTTTGATGACTACGTTTCCCATGTCTTTTGTGGTTGGTATGGTTCTTGTTGTTTTAATTTGCAAATATAGTCATTTTTTCCCAATTTGTGCCAATGAAACGGGAAAAATCACGATAGTAAGGAGAGAACTGTTTTTACAGTGTAAAGGTTCGGATATTTTTCGTAATTTTGCACAAACGTATGTATTATCCCACTGACCGACATGAAAAAAGACGACAAATATCTAAAACAATATATGAAGGAACACCTGAGGGAATGCCAATTGAAGCAGTTGAGCATCCTTGAGGTCATCGACGGCATTTGCCGTAAGCATGATATCGACTATTGGTTGGAGGGTGGTTCTTTGCTTGGTGCTGTGCGTCATGGTGGTTTTATTCCTTGGGACGATGATGTTGATATTGCCATGAAGGAAGAAGATTTGAAGCGTTTTTGCCAAATAGCACCGGGAGAACTGCCTGACGATTTGTTCCTTCAGACCCGCGAGACGGATCCGGGAAGTAAGGAAAGTGGCATTACTAAGGTGCGTAGTCTGAATTCCATCTACATTGAGGATGGCGATCATTTCGTAGGCGACTATTGCAAAGGTGTTTATGTCGATATCTTTCCGTATGTGGACTATCCAGACGTCTCGCGTGCGTTCATGAAGAAGTTGTCGAGAGGAGTGGATGTGAGTTACGCTGTGCTTCGCCATCTTCATTACTATTCTTTCCGTTCTGTGGCAGAGTTTTTCTGGTTTGGTGCCAAGAACTTGTTCTGGCGGTCAGTGTTTGCGGTGTTGATGCTTTTCCGCAACAACAAGAAGTATATCGCCACATCTTTGGAAACCAATGGCTATGGTTGCATGCATCTGCGTTCCGACATTTTCCCCACGCAGGACATTGAGTTTGAGGGTAAGATGTTCAAGGCTGCCCGTGTGCCCGACACGTATCTCACGGAGCAATACGGCGACTACATGACAATCCCCCCAGTCGAGAAGCGGATGATACATGGAGTGTTCATCATGGCAGAATTGGTGAAGGAGTGATTGTAGGCCATTGACCATTGAGCATTGACCATTGACCATTAGGATTTAGACATTAGCTGCTTAGGCGATGGATTGGATCAAGGGGTTGGAATGAGAATACCGCCATTCCAACCTTATGAATTGAGGTGTATGGTTTTATGACAATGAAATGTGTTTTGCCTCGATGTTCTCCTTGAGGAAGATGGAAGCGTTTTCGCTGAATTTCTGGCTTGATTCTGTGGTGAAGAACTGACAGGTTCCACCTTTGGTGAGCCGGTCGTCCATGTCGGTGTGGCGCTGGAGGTAGTCAGCGAGGCTTTCTGCGATATAATGCCCTTGTGGGATGAGCGATATGTGTTCAGGTGTGTATTTCCGGATTTTATCGTAAAGCAATGGGAAGTGTGTGCAACCGAGGATGATGGTGTCAATCTCCGGGTCTTTGCTTAGGAGTTTTTCGATGCTGTCCTTCACGAAGTAGTCGGCTCCAGGCTTGTCATACTCACCGTTTTCTACGATAGGCACCCACATGGGACAAGCCTGACCAGTAACCGTGACCTCGGGAAACAGTTTCTTCACTTCTAAACGATACGATTCCGACTTGATGGTGCCCTCGGTGGCAAATACTCCTACATGATTGGTATGAGTGAGGCGACCCACCACTTCAGCTGTAGGACGGATGACACCCAGCACCCGATGTTCTGGAGCCTCGAATGGCAGGAACTTCTGCTGAATGCTACGCAATGCTTTCGCAGAGGCAGTGTTGCATCCGATAATGACCAGCGGACAGCCCATATCAAAGAGTTTGCGTACGGCTTGCAATGTGAATTCATATACCACGTCGAAAGAGCGCGTACCGTAAGGTGCGCGTGCGTTGTCACCGAGATAGATGTAGTCGTAGTCGGGCATGCGTTTGCGGATGCCGTCGAGGATGGTCAGTCCGCCGTAACCGGAATCGAAAACGCCAATAGGTCCTTTGTTGTTGGCCTCGAACATAACTCTTTTATTATTGCTTGTTAGGATGCGATTCGTTGCATCCAACGATTAAAAAAGGGACTACATCTATATTGCTGAATACAGATGCAGTACCCCTTGTCTTCAAATGCTTATTCTTACTTCAAACGACTGATAGCCACTCCGTTGATGTCCTCCCCTTTGGATTTGTTGATGAAGGGGGCGGCGTGATTGTCAGTATTGAGAATGAAGTCGTAGCCCCGTTCCACTCCGATGGCTTCGATTACCTGTTGCAAACGTTCATAGACAGGAGCCAGCAGTTCGGCCTTGGCTTGGGTGAGCAGTTGCTCAGCCTCATTCTTGAACTGAAGGCTTTGGTCCATGAGCTGTTGCAGTTCTTTCTGCCGCTTGAGCATGATGTTCTCGGGGAACGACTTCTGTCCGTCCACATATTCCTTGAACTGCTTGTTGAAGTCCTGCTCAGAGCGTTTCATCTCGTTGTCGTAGGTAGTCTTCAGGCTCTCGTAACTGCTCATGGCGCTCTCGTATTCAGGCATGGCGTGCATCACAGAGTCGTAGCTCAGATATCCGAAATAGGGTTTCTGGACAATCGGCATGTCGTCGGTCTGGGCGCTGGTTGTCAGGCTTAGCGAGGCAAGCAAAGCTGTCAGCAGTAGAAAATTCTTCATTGTCAGGGATTATTTGAGGCCGAGTTTGGCTTTCACCTGTGAGGTAACGTCGGTGCTGAGTGTTTCGCTGATATATGGAATACCGGCAGTGGCATCCATGATGTAGACATAGCCTCCTGCCACGCCCACTTCCTTGATGGCGTTCATCACCTTTGTGGAGATAGTTTGCATCTCGTCAGCCTGTGCCTTCTGCAATTCCTGCTGGCTGGTCTGGTAGTATTGCTCCATGCGCTGGTTCAGGTCATTGAGCTCTTGCTGGCGACGCTGTTTTACTGGGTCAAGCAGTGTAGCTTCGTTCTTCTGGTAGTCATCGAGTTTGGTCTTCAGTTCGTCTTGCATGCGGTTGAGTTCCTCCTCGTAGGTCTTCTGCAGGTTCTGAAGCTTGGTCTGTGCAGCAGCGTACTCAGGCATGGCTTGGATAATCTCGGCACTGTTAACATGAGCGAATTTCTGTGCGAAAAGGCTCATTGGCAAAGCCAAGAGAGCCATCAAAATCAATTTTTTCATTTTCTTCTTTGTTATTGTTGTTAATATTGTTATTGTCGATTCTTAGATGGGGTAAATGTTCTAGATTTCCCAGTCATCTTGGTTTCACTGGTTTTATCTAGAGTAGCCGAGTTTGCTGAGTACCTCGTCGCTGATGTCGATTTTTGGTGAAGCGAAGATGATGCTGGAACCAGAGGCACGGTCGATGACGAGTTGGTAGCCTTTGCTGTCGCAGATGTCCTTCACTGCGTTGTAGATTTCGTCCTGGATAGGCGACATGAGGCTCTGACGACGCTTGTAGAGTTCTCCTTCGCTGCTGAAGTACTTTTTCTTCAGGTCGCTGGCTTCCTTCTCCTTAGCCACGATGGCTTGCTCTGCCTTGGTTTTCTGTGCGTCGCTGAGGAAAACGGCTTCCGACTGGTATTTCTTGAAAAGGTTCTCTGCTTCCTGGTTGAGTGCTTCAACTTCTCCCTCCCATTTCTTTGAGATTTGGTTGAGTTGTTCGTTGGCGCGTTCGTAAGCTGGTATGTTCTTGAGTATGTACTCCATATCGACAAGCGCGAATTTCTGTGCGCTGAGGTTGATGGACGCCATGCATGCCACCAACATTGCTAATACCATTCTTTTCATATTCTCGTTTTGTTTTGGTGTTTTCGTTCATCTTTTATCTGGAAGGTTGATTCTCTAGTTATTCCAGTTGAACTAGTATGACTAATTTCGCTAGAAGGTCCAGTTATTTCCTATCCGAATGCAAAGATTGCATAAAAGAATGAAAACTATCGTTTATTTATCTTTTGTTAATTGATTTTTAAGGTTTTTTCGTTTTCCTTTAGAACTCTTGTCCGAGAACGAAGTGGAATTGGCTGCCGCTGTAGCTTGTTGAGCCGAACACCTTGTCGAAACCGTAAGCCCAGTCGATACCCATCATACCCACCATTGGCAGGAAGATTCTGACACCCACACCGGCAGAGCGTTTCACATCGAATGGATTGAACTTCTTGATGTCGCTCCAGGCGTTACCTGCTTCAACGAATGCCAGCGCATAGATGTTGGTGGTGTTCTGCAGCATCAAAGGATAGCGTAGCTCAGCAGCCATACGGGTATAAGCGTATCCATTGGAGTATGGGGTGAGCGAACCATTGTCGTAACCTCTCAGACCGATGGTCTCGGAATAGTAGCTTGATGAATATCCCGACATACCGTCACCACCCATGTAGAAGGTCTCGAAAGGTGATTTCTTGTTCCTGTTGTAGTGTCCGAGGAAACCGGCGTCGAAACGGGTCATCAACACGAAACATTTCGGATTTCCACCAAGTGGGGTGAAGAATTTCGAGTTGAATTTCCACTTGTGGTATTCTATCCAGCGGTACTTCTTCTGCAGGTCTCGTTCATAATTAGCCTCTGCGCTACTCTTGGCGAGGTTGGCATAGTCGATGCCATCGAAAGAAGAGTAGGGTGGTGTGGCACTGACAGAGAAAGACACTTGTGAACCTCGACGTGGGAAGATTTGGTTGTCAATGGAGATGCGCGAGAGGGTCAGTGTCAAGTTGATGTTGTTGCAGTTACCGTTGGAGATGAGGAAGTACTGCCAGTCCTTGAGCATATAGCGCTGGAATCCCAATTGCGCACTGAGTTGGAAGTTGTTGTCGGGCCAGTTGAGTCGTTTACCCCAACCCAAAGCCACACCGAAGAGTTGGATGGACTTGTCGGGGTCGTAGTACGAACTATAGTTGTTGTAGTAGCCGTTGTAGTTGCCCACACCGTAGAGCATACTATAGTAGTTGTTGTAGTAACTGGAGTTGTAGTAACTCGAGTTGATGTCGGTCTGCTTGGAGTAGAAAGCCGACACCGAGAGCGAGGTCGGTCGTTTGCCACCGAACCAAGGATCGAAGAACGAAATGCTGTACGACTGGTAGTAGCTACCATTGGTGCTACCGCTCAGTTCCAGTTCCTGTCCGTCACCCTGTGGCAGGATGCCTCGACGGTTGCGGTTCTTGCCAAAGAGGTTTCGCATGGAGAAGTTGGTGAATTTCAGACCGATTCGACCAATCACACCAGTCTGACCCCAACCGAGTGAGAACTCCACTTGGTCGTTGGGTTTTGACACCAGTCCAATTTCCAAATCGACGGTACCGTTCACGTCGTCAGCCACAGGTTTCATGTCGATATGCTCTGGGTCGAAATGTCCCATCTGACCGATTTCCTGATACGACATCTTGAAGGCATCCATGTTGAACAAGTCGCCTGGCTTCAGTTTTAGTTCACGGCGAATCACGTCTTCATACACACGGTCGTTGCCGAAGATTTTCACCCTGTTGATGCTGGCCTGCCTACCCTCTACGATGCGGATTTCAAGGTCGATGGAGTCACCATCCACATTCACCTCCACTGGTTCCACACGGTTGAAAACATAACCGTCGTTGAAGTAGTAGTTGGCCACGGCGTCTTCGTCCTCATTGAGGCGTTTCGAGATATGGGTTTGGTTGTAGACATCGCCACGTTTCATGTTGAGCACTCTGTCAAGGCCCTCGGTGGTGAAGATGGTGTTGCCCACCCATTTGATGTCCCTCACGTAGTATTTGTCACCTTCTTCAATGTTGAGGTAGACATCAACGAGGTTGTTACCCAAATCAGCTACGCTGTCGCTGATGATTACTGCGTCGCGGTAACCCAGTTCGTTGTATTTCTTGATGACGTTTTCCTTGTCCTCCTTGAATTTGTTCATGACAAACTTCTTGGAGTGGAAGAAACTCGACAATTTACCCTTGCGGTGGGTTTTTTTCAAGAGTCCGTTTTTGAAGAGGCTTCCAGTGAATCGTTTGGTGGGTATGTTGTCGTTACCGGTGATGTAGATTTCATTCACCTTCACCTTCTCGTTCTTGTTGATGTTCATATCCACGATGATGTGGTTTTTCTGTGCTGGGTCATCGCGTTGAACGATTTCTATTTCAGCGTTTTTGAATCCTTTTTCGTCGAAGTATTTCTTGGTGATGGTCTTGGCCTTGTTGATCATGTTCGGGGTGATTTGGTTGCCCTTGAGGATACCATTCTTCTCCAAGAGGTCGTCTTTTTCACTTTTCTTCACTCCGTTGATGTTGATTTCCGATACTCTCGGACGCATCGACACATGAATGGAGAGGTAGATTTTCCCATCCACGATGCTGTCGGCCTCGATTCTGGCGTCGGAGAACAGTCCGTGCTTCCAGTATCGTTTCACAGCCTCGGTGATTTCATCACCGGGCACACTGATGGTTTGTCCTTTTGAAAGTCCCGACAGTCCGACAACCAGATTGTCCTCGTATCCTTCAGCGCCGTGTATGCTGATGTCTCCGATTTCGAGTCGTCGGGTTTGCCCATAGAGGATGGTGGGTTTTTCCTGTTTGTCCTGTGCGTGGATTCCCGTAGTGGTAATCAGCATGACCAACAGGCATAACCATACGTTACATTTCGTTATTCCAGTCATTTCTTGCTTGCTTTCGTCCTGTTCAATATCGTCTGTTAGTTGTTGTTCTCTTGCGCTTCCACTTGCGCTTCTGTCTTTCCAAAGCGGCGCTGGCGGCCTTGGTAGTCGCAAATGGCCTTGCAGAGTTCCTCTTCATTGAAATCAGGCCAATATATATCTGTGAAATAAAGTTCTGTGTATGCGCTTTGGATGAGCATGAAGTTGCTCAGCCTTTGCTCTCCGCCTGTGCGTATCATCAGTTCGGGCTCTGGCATGAAATAGGTTTCCAGGTGTTTGTCAATGGTGGATTCGTCGATGTCGTTGGCTTTCATTTCTCCAGCTTCCACCTTCTGTGCGATTTTCCGCACAGCCTGGGCCATCTCCCATCTTGAGGAGTAGCTCAGGGCCAACACTAGGCAAGTGCCTGTGTTCTTACTGGTGACATCCACCAGATGATGGATGGCGTCTTGCACAATCTGTGGCAAACGCTCTATTTCGCCTATGGTGCGGAAACGGGCATTGTTCTTCATGAACAGTTCCTCCTCCAGATGTTGGAGCAGAATGGCCATCAGGGCCGACACTTCTTGTTCCGGACGGTTCCAGTTCTCTGTGGAGAACGTGTATAGTGTCAGGAAATCGATACCCATGGCTGTGGCGGCAGTCATGATGTCGTGTACGTTCTGTGCACCTTCTTGGTGTCCCATGGTGCGCTCCATGCCGCGGGCATTGGCCCATCGTCCGTTGCCGTCCATGATGATGGCGATATGGTGTGGCAGTCTCTTGTAATCGACTTGTTCCTTGTATGTCATATTCAAATGTCCGTTTTTTTAGTTATTGCATTTTCTGTACTTAGGCATGATGTCGTACGAGATGTAGAACATCAGCATGGTATAGGAGTCCTTGTTCTTGAGAAAAGAACCCTTGATGCCGTATGGGTCCACTATGCCGTCGAGTTTGTCGTCGAGGCTGAAGTGTACCGACCAATCGACACCCACATTCACTCTTGGTTTTAGTTTGTACTTCACACCTATGCCGAATGGAATGTTGAGTGTGAAGACGCTTCCTTCGGGTTTCACGCCTTGGCCGTATGTCATTCCCAGCCCCATGAGGATGTAGGGTGAGAGGCGTCTGTTGCCTTTATATCCTGCGGAACCAGTGCCATATCCAAAGAAGTTCAGTTCGTACTGACAGCCGAAATCCACCACCGAGGTGTCGAATTTCCAGTTCTTGCCGTCGGGGTATTTGTTGCTGCGTTCTGCAGAGTTGCCTCCTATGCCCGCATAGGCGAGGTCGAATTTCAATGCCATGCGCGAGTTGAGGTTGTAGCGGGCGATAAGTCCACCTGCTGGTTTGAGGTGGCTGAAGGGATTGGTGTAGTTGGCATCGCCCAGGTAAGAGCTCAGTCCTGCCATGCCGCCTATCTCCATCTTGTATTCCAGTTCCTGGGCACTGAGATGAAAAGAGAAAGCCAAGAGGGTGAGAACGATGAGGGCCTTTATCTTGCGCATGATTTCCTTTCTCCTTCTGATTCTTGATGACTGTTGCCAGTGTGTGGCTCTAAGTTTACATATTGGCACTGAGGCGTCCTCTCCACACCTTTCCACCACTTTGCACCAGCCAGATGTTTCCGCCGCTCACGCTGATGGAAATAGGCTCGTCTGTGCCTCGCAAGGATACTGGCAGCATGAAGAGTGACTCCACGCGTCGCCATGTAATACCATTGTCGTCGGAGCGGTAGAAGTATTGATACCCTCCGTTTGTGTCGTCTTTGCTGAGGCCAGTGGCATAGAGGCGGTCGTTGAAGTGGAACATCTGCAGTCCTTCCATATTGGGCAAAGCCCATTTGTTGTCGGATGAGATGCCAATGTAGTTCCATTCCTGGTCCACATCACTGTCGTTGGCCGACAGCTTGTACCAGACGCTGGCACAATCGTCGAGTTCTGGGGTCAGACCCGCCATCACCACCACGTCGATGCCGCTATTGGTTTTCGATTTATAGCAGGCTGACGAGATGTTGGTTTGTGGCAGCATATTCATGCTGTTATTGCCGAATGAAGTCCAACTTTCCATGTCCTCAGAGCCCAAGATTTGGGCGCCGTCGTAGGTGTAGAGGCGATAGGAGTCAGCGCCTAATAGTTGCTTGAAGTTTTGGTCGCTCACTTTGGTCCAGTCCTGTCCTCGTTCTTCTGTGGTGGAACGATAGATAATGCCATTGCTGTCAATGGCGTACAATTCGCCTTTGAACACTACAACTGATGCGTAATCGATGGTGCCTTCAGCACCTGTCAGCACCACGGGCTGGGTCCACGACACACCCTCAGAGAGGAACGAAGTGGAGCAGACTGTTGGCTCACCGTCGTTTTCAGCGAATACATAGAGGTTGTTGTTGGCCACAACGCTGTGGCTCTTGCCCGAAAGGGTAATATCCGCGCTGTTGAGCCTCACCCATATCAGCGAGTCGGCATCGGTAGAGCTTTTGTTTACCTTGACCGTATAGGTCTTGCGGTTCAAGCCGTCGTAAGCCAGCACGGTGAATTCTACAGGATTTGTGAAGTCGATAGAGTCTTTTCCACTGTTGAGAAAGCGGTAAATAGAGTCGTTGGCGTACCTATAGACCACGTTTCCGTCGGCATAGACGGTAGGAACCAGTCGGGTGATGTTGGCCCATGACACTAAGGAATCCACATTGCTGATGACATTATTCATCTGGTCGATGTTGAAATATACATTCTTCCCAGAGATGGTGCGTGAGTAAGTGGTGTCGGTTCCGTCCGCTCTGGTGACTTTGATATAGCTGACGAAATCACCTACTGTGAAACTGGTGATGGAACATTCTGGAGTGGATACCGTGTCGTTGTCCTTCAAACACGCAGTGAAAGTCAATGTCGCAAAGAGCAATACTATGATTGCATATATGCTTTTTCTCATCTGAAATCAACGAATATTGTGATGTTTGGATATAATGCAACTGCAAAATTACAAAGATTTTTTGCTCTATGGAACATCCCCAAACACTTTTAAGGTATTTTAGGTGCTATTTTATAGTTATTTATCCCGTTTTAGGTATTTCACTCCCTTTTTTATTACAATTTCTAACATTTTTTTACTTTTTCAAGGGATTGTTCAAACAAGTCATCATGTGGCCATCGATATTCTCTACAGAAACGACATTCCCATGACGGATAACGGGTGCTTCCACACCTTGAGAAAGAATCAGGTCGCTTGTTTCCACGAATGCCTCGTCCCACATATCAGAATTGATGAACGACTGCAGCAGACGCGCTCCTCCTTCCACCAGCAGCGACTGTATGCCTCGGTCGTAGAGCCGGTGGAGCATCTGCGGCACAATGTCGGTGGTGAAATCGATGCACTCATATTCCGCATTAGGGCAGTGGCAGGTAGTGTCATGGGCAGTGAAGACAATGGTCTGGACAGTGCCGTCGAACAAGTGGAGCATTGCCGGTAATCTCTGTTCGCGGTCGATGACCACCCTGACGGGGTTGTTGCCCACCCATCGGCGCACATCGAGGCGGGGATTGTCGGTCTCGGCTGTGACTCGCCCCACCATGATGGCTTGGTGCTCAGCCCTGCGTTTGTGGCAGATGGCCTGTGCAAGGTCGTTGGAAATGGCGGTTCGTTGCCCGCTGATGCCAATGAATCCGTCGGCCGACTGTGCCCATTTCAAGGTGACGAAAGGTCGATGGAGCGAATGAAAAGTCATGAACCGTTTGTTTAATTCCTGGCATTCAGCCTCTAACACACCCACTTCAACAGAAATGCCGGCATCACGCAGTTTCTTGATACCCAGTCCGTTGACTTTGGCGAAAGGGTCAGTGCAACCGATTACCACACGAGGAATACCCTTGCTGATGATGAGGTCGGCGCAAGGCGGTGTCTTGCCATAGTGGGCGCATGGCTCCAAGCTCACGTAGATGGTTGACTGTTTGAGCAAGGCAGGATTATGAACCGAAGCGATGGCATTGACCTCGGCATGTCCTTCTCCGCAACGCTGGTGGTAGCCTTCGCCGATAATCCGTCCGTTGCAGACAATCACAGCACCGACCATTGGGTTGGGTTGGGCGTTTTTCATGCCATTCTTCGCCAACTGTATGCAACGGCGCATATATTTTTCATCATCCGTCATGGTGTATCTATCGTGTTTTTTGTTTAATTTTGCATAATTATGAATAGGATATGCTTATTGTAGGAACATGACGTGTCATGTCCAGATGAGCATTATTCGCGACAAGTGTACAGCATGCTACAATCACTTTACAGGGATGTCAACAAGGCTTTGTCGGTGGTTTACGACCAGTATGAGGCACGGGCAGTGGCCTTCATGCTCCTTGAGTCGTTGCTCCATGTCAGCCGTGTGGATATTCTGAGCGACAAAGATATAACTTTTTCTTCACTCCAACGCAATCAGTTGCAAGGAATGTTGGACCGATTGGTCAAACACGAGCCTGTGCAATATGTGTTGGGGGTGGCTGATTTTTGTGGACTGGCATTGGAAGTAGGTCCTGGAGTGCTGATTCCACGACCCGAGACAGAGGAGCTGGTGCAATGGATTTGCGATGACCTCAAAGGTGTGATTTCGCCCACTATCGTCGATGTGTGCACAGGCTCGGGATGTATTGCATTGGCTTTGTCCCATCGTTTTTCTGGAGCCTGCGTTCTAGCCACCGACCTCAGCGAGGCGGCCTTGGAAGTGGCGCGTCGGAATGCTTGCCGTTTGTCTTTGCCTGTCACTTTCCGCCAAGCTGACGCTTTGGGTGAGAATCCTTTTGGTGATGGAGTTGGAGCCATAAGTCCTATGTTCGATGTAGTGGTG
Organism: Bacteroidaceae bacterium; assembly: GCA_017534705.1. Taxonomy (GTDB): domain Bacteria; phylum Bacteroidota; class Bacteroidia; order Bacteroidales; family Bacteroidaceae; genus RUG11857. The sequence goes on along the minus strand of JAFXVU010000203.1, from coordinate 10,861 downwards.
AGCAATCCTCCTTACATTCGTCAATGCGAACGTGCAGACATGGATGCCAATGTACTTGATTATGAGCCAGAACAGGCGCTCTTTGTCCCCGACAACTCCCCTTTGCTTTTCTATGAGGCCATTGCTCGTGCAGCGTTGGTACGGCTCAAGCCCGGAGGCGCCCTCTACTTCGAAATCAACAGAAGTTTTGGTCAGCAAATCCTTGCGATGCTCTCATCCATCGGCTTCACAGCTCCCGAACTGCGCAGCGACGCATACGGTAACCCCCGTATGGTCAAAGCCACCGCTCCCATCCGTCCAAATTAACCCAACAGACCTATCCAAACCCACAGAAACAATCATGCCCACTCCCTTTTCCGAAGAACAAGCCTATCAGAAGTTGGCGGCTTTATGTGCCGTTTCCGAACAATGTATAGCCGATATCCGCCGCAAAATGCAGAAATGGACCATCATCGGTGATGCAGAAGCCATCATCGACCGTCTGGTCAAGGAACGTTTCATCGACGAGCGTCGTTATGCCCGTGCTTTTGCCCTCGACAAGTTTCGCTACAATCACTGGGGACGAGAGATGATTCGGATGGAAATGATGCGCCGAAACATATCCTCGGCCGATATTGACTACGGCATTTCAGAAATACCGCAAGACGAGTACGAGGCTGTATTGCGCCATCTCATTGAAGCCAAGCGTCCCACAGTGAAAGGCTGCAGTGAATACGAGGTCAACCAGAAAATTATTCGTTATGCTCTTGGAAAAGGATACAGGATGGACGAGATTCTCAAATTAATTGACTAACTTCGCACTCTCTTTAAGATTAAGATATGAAAAGATACGACTTTGACAAACAAATACAGCGTCGCCACACCAATTCCGTCAAATGGGATACCGTAGGCGAGGGTGTGCTGCCGATGTGGGTGGCCGACATGGATTTCGAGACCGCTCCTGCTGTGTTGAAAGCCTTGCGCAAACGAGTGGAGCACGGTGTTTTCGGCTACACCAAGGTACCAGATGAATTTTATGAGGCCATTACCCAGTGGTTCTCCCGCCGTCATGGATGGCACATTGAAAAGGAATGGATTCTTTACACCAGTGGAGTAGTGCCAGCAGTGTCGGCCATCATCAAGGCCCTGACTCAACCTGGTGACGCCGTGCTGATTCAGACACCTGTCTATAACTGCTTCTTCTCCTCCATCCGTAATAATGGCTGCACTTTGGCAGAGAACAAGCTTGTTTATCACGACAACACCTATACCATAGACTTCGATGATTTCGAAAGGCAGTGTGCCAGAGAAGACGTAAAGGTCTTTCTTCTCTGCAATCCCCACAATCCAGTAGGCCGAGTCTGGACTCAGGCTGAGTTGCAGAAGATGGGCAATATCTGTATCCGCCACAATGTGGTCATTATCAGCGACGAGATTCATTGCGAGTTGGCCATGCCAGAATACAAGTTTATTCCGATGGGTTCCATTTCACCCGAGATACAGCGCAATTGCGTCACATGTGTCTCGCCTAGCAAGGCCTTCAATATCGCAGGTCTCCAGATTTCAGTCATCATCTCGGATGATGCAGAATTGCGGTCAAAGATTGACAAAGCCCTTAATGTCAATGAGGTTTGTGATGTCAATCCTTTTGGAGTGCTGGCGCTTATCGCCGCCTATAATGAAGGTGAGGAATGGCTCGATAGCCTGCGTGAGTATCTGTATGGCAATTACAAGGCACTGTGCGACTTCTTCCGCGAGCAGATGCCCTATATTCCTGTAGTCCGCCTTGAAGGCACTTATCTTGTATGGGCCGATTGCAGTTGCCTTGGTACTTCGGATGCCATCACCGCCAGACTGGAAAGTGAAGGCAAGGTGCTGGTCAACTCAGGCACCATGTATGGCAGTCCTGATGCCGACGGTTTCATCCGCATCAATATCGCTTGCCCACGGCAACAAATGATGGAAGGGCTGCGTCGCATTCATGCAGTGCTGAGCCAGTTAATGAATAATCATCCCGAACTAGCGAATTAGTGAATAGGTCGGGCAATCCCGACATCATTAATTCTCAAATTCAATAATTCGTGAGCAAAAGAAAGAAATGCTGAAGCGGAAAGAGTCGAACATGCTGTTGGCGATGATACGCAATGGGCAGTCCATGACTTTGCGCCAGCAAGTCACGCTGACCTTGTTGTTGAGTCTGCCCTCCATGTTGGCGCAGATTACCCACATCCTCATGCAGTATATCGACGCGTCGATGGTGGGTGGTTTGGGTGCTCAGGCCACAGCATCCATTGGCTTGGTCTCTACCACCATCTGGCTATTTGGAGGTATGGTTTCCGCTTCTTCTTCTGGATTCTCGGTGCAAGTAGCCCATAGCATTGGTGCCAACGACATGAGCAAGGCGCGCGACGTCTTCCGGCAGTCCATCACTGCCACTATGTTTTTCAGCCTTATGCTTGCCACCATCGGTTTGTCCATCACATCCTCCCTGCCCCGATGGCTTGGTGGTGGCGACGATATTGTGGCCGATGCCTCCCGTTATTTCTTCATTTTCATTCTCTGCCTTCCCGCTTTGCAGATTGACCACCTTTGCGCATCCATGTTGCGGTGCAGCGGGAACATGTATATTCCGAGCATGCTCAATATCATGATGTGCGTGCTCGATGTGATTTTCAACTTCCTTTTCATTTTTCCCACCCGTGATGTCTCATTAATGGGCATGCAACTTTCCATCCCCGGGGCAGGATTGGGAGTGGTAGGTGCTGCACTAGGAACTGCTGTGGCGGAATGGATTACGGCATTGCTCATGGCTTATTTCGCCATTGTCCGGTCGCCAGAGTTGTCGCTGACCAAGGAGAAAGGTAGTTTCCGTCCCACTTCACGCATCGTCAAGAGGGCCTTGCATATTGGTCTGCCCATGGGTTGCCAGCATATCATCATGTGCGGGGCGCAAATCACATCTACCATCATTGTCGCTCCACTCGGAACCTTTGCCATAGCCGCTAACTCACTGGCTGTGACTGCCGAGAGCATTTGCTATATGCCAGGTTACGGCATAGGAGAGGCTGCTACCACACTGGTCGGGCAGAGCATTGGTGCGTCAAGACATGACCTCACTTGGCGTTTTTCCAAAATCACTTTGGCGCTGGGCATGGGTATTATGACGTTCATGGGTATAGTGATGTATTTCGCGGCACCATACATGATGGCAGTCATGACGCCCGTGGAGGAAGTGCGCCATCTGGGTACCATGGCTTTGCGTATCGAAGCTTTCGCTGAACCTATGTTCGCAGCTTCGATTGTCTGCTACGGAATCTTTGTGGGAGCGGGCGACACTTTGATACCTGCTGTGATGAACCTCAGCAGTATTTGGTTGGTGAGAATCTCGCTGGCGGCTATCCTCACGCCGAGACTAGGACTGAATGGTGCATGGATAGCTATGTGTGTGGAACTCTGTGTACGCGGTGCCATTTTCCTTGTCCGTCTGAAAAGGGGAAAATGGGTCACAAAAGTGAGTTCATAAGCACCACAAGTGCTTCTGGACCCATGTTGAAAATCAAATCGACGATAGACAGATTAGGCAGGAAACCGTGTTTGTGCTGAAATACCTGGTAATAAGGTACAGCCACAAACTCTGTGTTGTTCTCACAACCTTGCTTCGGGTGTATCGATGACCGGAAGTCAGCCATTGACCATTGGCTTCGCCTAAAATGCTCACGCTCGGCATAGCTCAAGCAAGCTTGGCTCTGCTCTCGCTTAATCGCATTTTTGACCGTTGACCATTGGCTTCGCCTAAAATGCTCACGCTCGTCATAGCCCAAGCAAGCTTGGCTCTGCTCTCGCTTAATCGCATTTTTGACCATTGAACATTGGCTATCGGCTATGTATTCGGGAGTGCGGTGGATGTCGGGTTGCAAGTCGATGAGTTCACAGCATTTAGCCACTAAGGCTTCGTTGAAATCCATGAGAAATGTCCATTTTCGTTCATAGAAAGGACGGAAGTCGTCTTGGTAGTATTCGAAAAATGGACTAGACAAGTAGCTCGACGATAAGGCATGCCAGTGGATGCTGCGCCAGTGGTTGTGGTCACTGATACGCACATCCTTCATCAGGCATTTCCCGTCAGGCATTTTCTCTACGGGCAAAGTCAAGGAAAGCGGTCCGTTGGGTGAGTCGATGACGCAACGGTTGCGGTAGGTCTGTTTTTGGTAGTTGTCGTATTGCTCCACCCACACTCGCTCGTAGCGGCAGAGTTTGGTGAACCACTCTACGGGAGGGAGGTAGCATGAGGTGAGGAGGCATTGACCATTGACCATTGATGATTGACCATTGACCATTGATGATTGGCTTCGCCTAAAATGCTCTCGCTCGGCATAGCTCAAGCAAGCTTGGCTCTGCTCTCGCTTAATCGCATTTTTGACCATTGAATCTACTTGATGTTATCGACCATGCGGAAGAGACGGCTCCAGCGGATGCGGCTCTTGGGGTTGGCATCAGGACTTACTGACAGCCAAATGAAGATGGGTTTGCCCACAATGTGGTCTTCAGGTACGAACCCCCAATAGCGGCTGTCAGCACTGTTGTGGCGGTTGTCGCCCTGCATCCAGTAGTAGTCCATCTTGAAGGTGTATTCGTTTGCTTCCTGTCCGTTGATATAGATTTTTCCGTTCTTCACCTCCAGGTCGTTACCTTCATAGACTTTGATAGGACGCTCGTAGATAGCGATGTTTTCCATGGTCAGGTTGATGCTCTGTCCTTTGGCAGGAATCCATATCGGTCCGTAGTTGTCGCGTGTCCATCCTGTGTAGTAGTCCAGAGGGTAGAGGTTACCATGCCAGCCGTCGATGACAGGCACGATGCTGTCAATCAACTCAGTGTGTGTCACCAGTGCATCGTAAGCTGCCTTGGTTAAAGGCATGCCGTCGTCGCGTCGCATGATGGCGTTGCGGTCCTCATCACTGATGCCGAGTTCATTGCAAAGGTCATCAGGAAGCAATTGTCCACCACGGGTATAGACGTGGTAGTTGTACTGTACATTATCGGGTTCTTTGTTCGCCTTCCCGTCGAGGTAAATCACCTTGTTGCGGATTTGCAGGGTTTGTCCTGGCAAGCCCACACAACGTTTTACATAGTTTTCACGGCGGTCGACAGGACGTGAGGTGATGTCACCGAACCTATAGTTGTCGCTGGCTACAATCTGCTTGCCTTTTTGGTAGAGTTCCTGCCATTGGCGCATCTGGTCCTCTGTGGAGAGCCCTTGGAGAGTAGGAATCTCTCCTGTCTCTTCATACGCCTTCTCGCAGCCATAGGAATAACAGAGGTCATAGAAGTCGTTGCCGTAGTTCGTCGCCACAGTGTCGCCTGCTGGGTAGTTGAACACCACGATGTCGTTCAGTTGCACATTGCCCAAGCCTTTCACGCGTCGGTATTCCCACTTTGGCCATTCGATGTACGACTTGCATCCAATCATCGGTAAGGTGTGCTGGGTCAACGGCATGGTGAGGGGGGTCTGTGGTATTCTTGGCCCGTAGCTCACTTTGCTCACCAAGAGGTAGTCGCCCGTCAGCAGTGATTTCTCAAGTGAAGATGAGGGTATCTGATAGTTCTGGAAAAAGAAGTTGTTGACGAAATACACCGCCACCAATGCGAAGACGATGGCGTCTACCCAACTCATGATGGTGCGTGAAACAGGAGATTCGAGGTTCTTCCACCATGTCCACTTGATTTTTTTTGTGATGTAGGCATCGAAGATAAATGGCACGACAATCAGTCCCCACCAGCTTTTCACCCAAAAGAGGAACAGCAGGTATAGCACCAGAACGATGGCAAACCATGTCCATGATTTCCAAGTGACCTTTTTCTCGTCGGCTTCTTTTTTGATTTTGCTCGGGTTGGTGTATTTAATCATTTTGCTTCTGTTTTTTTATCGTTTTAAGGGGGGGTGCTAGGAATTTCTAGGAATTTCTAGGGTTTCCTAGGTTTTTTTAGGCGTTCCTATTTTTAGTTTTAAAATTGGAAGAGGTCATCGGTGGTGAGCAGGCCTGTGTGGTTGGCGGTGTATTCTGCGGCGAGTACGGCACCAAGGGCAAAACCTTTGCGGCTGTGGGCATCGTGAGTGATGGTGATGCAGTCGGCCTCGGAATCATACTTGATGGTGTGAATGCCAGGTACCTCGTCTCTGCGGATGCTGCTCACTGCAATTTCATCGGCCTTGCAGTCATTGCTGCCACTCACGCTGCCGTCGGGAGCAGTGAAAGCGCCTTTCACCCAGGAGGACTTGCGGTCCAGATTCTCGAGGATGCCTTCGGTCAGTGTGATGGCTGTGCCACTGGGTGCGTCGAGTTTGTGCACATGATGCACTTCCTCCACGCTCACATCATATACGGGATAGTTGTTCATGATTTTCGCCAGGTATTTGTTCACGGCAGAGAAAATGGCCACGCCCAAACTGAAGTTCGATGCCCAGAATAAGGTCTTGCCTTCCTCTGTGCAAGCTTTTCTGACATCAGCTTCGTGCTCGTTGAGCCATCCTGTGCTGCCCGACACCACTTTCACTCCAGCCTTCCATGCTTTCAAGTAGTTGTCGTAGGCCACCATTGGGTTGGTGAACTCTATGGCTACATCGGCGCTCTTGAAAGCTGCTGATTCGAACTCCTCCTGATTGTCGATGTCAATCTTACTGACAATCTCATGACCACGCTCTATGGCAATCTGCTCTATCATTTTTCCCATCTTGCCATAGCCTATAAGTGCTATTTTCATACTTTTCTTGAATTATTTTGGATGCAAAGTTAGTCATTATGTTGAAATTTCTTATATTTGAAACGATTTTTAATACAAACTTGCATATTTACAACATATTTTTATGGAGGATTTAATCCATTATGTGTGGAAACACAAGATTTTTCCGCTTGAGGGATTGACCACCACAGATGGAAAAACTGTGGAGGTGGTCAGCCCTGGACTGCATAATTTTGATGCCGGTCCAGACTTCTTCAACGCCAAGGTGAAGGTAGATGGTGTGATGTGGGTGGGAAATGTTGAAATCCACAGCAATGCGTCCGACTGGTTCCGCCATGGACACGACAACGACACAGCTTACGACAGCATCATCCTCCACGTGGTGAACAATGCAGATGCAGAGGTAAGACGCAGCGACGGCAGTCTTATCCCTCAAGTTGTGGTACCCGTACCGCAATATGTGGTCGATAATTACCAGCAGTTGCGTTCTGCCGACATTTCACCACGCTGTGGTAAGGTGGTGACTTCTTTGCCACCGATAGTGGTACATAGCTGGATGTCCACGCTCTATGTGGAGCGGCTCGAACAACGGACACATCAAATCATGGAGCGATGGCGTGATAGTGGCAAAGACTGGGAACAAACTTTTTTCATCACGCTTGCCCGCACCTTTGGTTTCGGAAAGAATGGCGACGCCTTCGAACGTTGGGCGCAAAGCATTCCTCTTGCCGCTGTCGCTAAGCACCGCGACAACCTCATGCAGGTTGAGGCCATCTTTTTCGGCCAGGCGGGCCTGCTCGACGATGCCTGCCCCAAATCCGCACCCCAAGATTCTTATTACATTCGTCTTCAGTCGGAATACAAATACTTGCAGAAGAAATTCCAAACCACCACTCCTTTACACCCGATAGACTACACCCTGTGGCGGTTTTTGCGGTTGCGTCCACAGAACTTCCCTCATATCCGTATCGCTCAGTTGGCCATGCTCTATCATGAAGGAAGGCTGAATCTTTCGAGGATTGTTGAACTGGCCAATGGATTTAACGCTGGCCGCTTCAATCAGACTACTAATGACCGACGAACAGCGCCGAATGAGGATATTCAAGCAGATTTTGATGCTTTCACCACTTTACTCCAGACTCATGTGAGCGACTACTGGCAAACCCATTATTATTTCACGGAAGCCAAGCCTGAGGCTGAGATTGGTAAGCAAAAGGCCATGGCTCACCATCTTTCAAAGGCTTCGCTTGATATCATCATTATCAACACCATCTCACCTGTCCTTTTCGCCTACGGACGTCAGAAGCAAATCGACCACCTCGCGGATGCCGCTATCGATATCGTGGAGCAAGTAAAACCAGAATCCAACCGAATCATCAAGGATTGGGAGGCTTTTGGAGTAGTACCTGAGAATGCCGCCGATAGCCAAGGACTCATTCAACTGCACAATGAGTACTGCATCAAGCGCAACTGCCTTCGTTGCCGATTCGGCTACGAGTTCATCCGCAACACACCGAAACTCCTCTTCGAGGACAAGTAAAGAGACTCAACTTGTGCAAAAAAGGAGTTAAAATGGGAGTAAAAAGTGGGAGTTAAAATGGGCTACGCTCATGGGAGTTATGTGCTACGCACAGGACAATAGTATTTAATTGCAGTAGTATCGTTCAGCACGAAGTGCTTAACTCGCAAACTAGATGCTTGCGTACCATTACGAAAGAAGGCATTGGACCTGCGTCCAATGCCTTCTTATTAAGTCTCTGACCAAACGGTCAGATTGAATAGTCAGTGATTACTTCACGAACACCTTAGAAACTGTAACAGTACCGTCGGCGTTCACCTTCTTCACGATGTTGACACCCTTCTGGGCTGCCTTAGCGCGTACACCGCCAATTGTGAAGTACTGAACAGATACGGGCTCTGCAGTTGCAATGCTCTCAACACCAGAAGCGTCTCCACTTGGAGTCTGCTTGCTGTCTGTACCGAAGCAAATGAGTTCGAAGTCGTCAACGATAGCCCAGTTTCCACTTGGAGAAGAACCACCAGCATTACGCTTCACACCAACACGCAGTTTTGTGTCTTGACCAACCTTCAAGATAACGCTTACATTGTATGGGAAGTACTCGTTGCCTTGTTCGTCAACCTTTGGAGTGTGGAAGTAAGTGTCAGCTGCTAACATTGTGTTAGGAATATAAGCTTCAGATTCTACCTGAGACTCAGACTCGATTCCGTAAGGAGACTCAACCCAACCTGCGGAAGCGTGAGGCAGAGCAACGGAGTAAGTACCCTCACTGGTAGTTGCATAGAGGAATGCGGTCAGTGTAGGATCGAAGAAGTTAGGATCTGTAGCAAGAGCCTCCTGCTGTGCGAGATAGTCAGCCCAGTCAGTTTCAGCTGAACCAGAACGGAAGTAACCGTTAACACTCAACTTGTAAGTACCTGCAGGAACACTGATGTCTTGGTAAGTGTCGAAGTTCATCTGATAACGCTCAGCGCTTGGTCCAGTGGTACCACCAGCACCAAAACTGCTGCCTTTCCAACCAGTGAAGTCACCGACGGTGTCGAATGTTGGGTTCTCAATGTAACGAGTGTAGTCAACAGGATTGTCATCAGAAGCAATTTCGGCAGGTTTCTTCAGTTCGGCGATGATGGCCTCTGTTTCAGTAATCTTGCTCTCAACTTCCTCGTTGGACCAGTTGAAGTTTTCGAGAGCTTCTTCGATGGCAGTACCCATTTCGTCAGCATCGTCGAATGCCTCAGGTGAGCCTGTGCCTTGATCGGATGCTTCCTCAAGTGCGTTGACAAGCTTGTCGTAAACTGCGCTCAGTTCCTCATAGAGTTTCACAGACTCCTTAGCGCCCTCGATAGCGGCGTCAACAGTCTGGATGGCGTCGAACATCGGAGTGCCTGAGCCATTGAGAGCGGCTTTTCCTGTGCTGACAGCGGCAGTCAGAACCTCCTTTGAAGATGCAGCCATGCCTGTTTCAGCCATTTCCTCTGCGGAAGCAACCTTCTCAGCAAGAATCTCAGCAAGAATATCTTCGTCCATGCCCATGTAGGTCACGCGGAAGTTGTCGAACAATGTCCAACGACCAGTAGCAGTAGCTTCGCTCTTGATACCGATGCGGAGTGTTCCGTCAGTCACGATGCCATAAACCTCATTTTCATAGTCGTTACGCATGAAGAATGCGGATGCGCAGTTCATACCGTTAGTGGTATATACAGTGCTACCGTCACCTGCTGGGTCGTCTGTACGCAGCCATGTTCCGTTGTTGTCGCTCAACACGTTTCCGTCAGGAATCAAGGCCTTCAGTTCTTCTTCTGTTGCCCAGCAGTCCATGATGTTGTGGATAGCCTTCTGAGAACCGTTCACATAAATCCAAGCGAGAACCTCGTCGGTCTTCCAGCCAGCCTCAGCAGTTGCGTTGGCAGCTGTGCGGTAGAATGCCTGAGCCTGCAGTTTATAAACAGCATTGGGCAGACCATCTGCTACCTGATAGTAGTCGAAGTTGGCCTCATAGCGCTCAGCATTCGGGTTCTTGGAGTTACCACCTGGAGCAGGTGTGGCTGTAGTAGCGTTGGATACGCTTTCAGTGTCAACAAGCCATCCTCTACCACCATCATCGAAGTTCATATTTACGAAATTCTTCACGGGGTCACCCACCTTAAGCATCTTTTGGGCTTCAACAATCATCTCCTGAAGCTTTTTAGCGTTCTCAAGGGCTTCTTCTGTTGTCATCTTGCCTTCTTCAAGCATATCGGGCACGTCCATTACGAAGTCGTTCATTTCCTCGTAAGCGTCGAAACCTTCCTCGATAGTTGCGTTAGCATCGTTTAATGCCTTGGAGAGAGCGGCGTAAGCATCAAGGTTGGCCTTGAAAGTATTCCAAGCCTCGTTCAACTGCTGCAGTTTGGCAACAGCGTCATCGATAGTTGTTGGGCCAGCAGTGGCGGCTACAACAGCATCGTATGCCTCCTTGGCTGAAGTCTGGTAATATGCACCTTCAGGTATAACCTGACCCTTCACATTCTCAGTCATCAAGTAAGCATAAGAAGCAGTTGAGTTTCCATAATAAGTCAGATGGCAGTTATCAACACCAATCCAGTTGGAGATGCCAGCCACTTCTTTCAGACCGATTTCGAT
>JAFXVU010000202.1 GCA_017534705.1 Bacteroidaceae bacterium | reverse complement strand
CCGATATAAGGTTTCATCTCCATGATTTTGTAAGGTTCTCCACCCATAAGTCCACCAGGGGTAGCGTAATTAAGCGCGAATCCTGAGATGGTGACCTTAAGCAAACGCCAGAACGACACAGGACAGTCACCGTTGCCTTTGATGATGATACGCCATGTCCAAGCGTTCATGACATAGAGCACCAGCCACAGACAGAGGATGGGAATAAGCCAATATCCAGCTTTTTTTAAGTCGTTCCACAAGGTCACGAAACTCACCTTGAAAGTGAGTATCATGATGACGATGGCCACCAGACCGAAAATGAAGAATATGTTTCTCGTCTTATTACCCATGAAGAATCATTGAACATTGACCATTGAACATTGACCATTGAACATTGACCATTGAACATTGAACATTGACCATTGAACATTGAACATTGAACATTGACCATTGAACATTGAACATTGACCATTGAACATTAGATAAAATGCTCACGCCCGGCATAGCTCGAACAAGTTCGGCTCTGCACTCACTTAATCGCATTTTTGGCCGTTGACCATTGGCTACAGAGTGGTGTCGTCGTCGACTTGGTCGAGTTTGAGTTTGTCGCTGTCGTCCCTCTTTTCGTAATATTGCTTTTTCAGTGGATGTGCAGTCACTTCGTCGAATCTTTTCCTGTTCCTGACGATGTCGATTGCCATATAGATGGACTCTCTGAAAGACTCAGTAGAAGCCAGTCCTTTTCCAGCGATGTCGTACTCCACAGCCTGAGCAGGTGCAGTGCGGACAATCGGCAGTCCAGCGGTGTAGTTCACGCCACCTTCAGGGAAGAGTGTGCGGAAAGGCACGAATCCTTGGTCGCGGTACATGGCCAGCACAGCATCGAAATGTGTGAAAAGGTCAGAACCAAAGAACTCATCCACGGGATAAGGTCCGAAGGTGAGAATCTTTTTCTCGTTCATCTCCTCGATGGCTGGTTCGATGATTTCGTATTCCTCAGACCCAGGTCCTCCACCACCTTGAGGATTGAGCGACAGCACTGCAATTCTCGGCCTTTCGATATAAAAGTCGCGTTGGAGAGCCTCATTGAGCACCGCAATTTTCTCCTTGATGAGGTTCTTGGTAAGTGAGGATGAAATCTTGCTGATAGGGATGTGTGTGGTGACAAAAGCGACCCTTACATTGTTCTTGACCAGCATCATGAGTGACTGGTGTCCATCACCAGAAATGCCTTGTATATATTCAGTCTGCCCCGGGAAGTTGATGCCCTGGCTCTTGATTGTGCTACTGTTGAGAGGTGTTGTAACAAGAACATCGATGAGTCCCTTGTTGAGTTCCGACAGCGCCTTGTCGAGCGACATGAGCGCCGCCTTTCCCGCCTCGGAGGTAGGTTGTGAGAAGTTCACGATGACTTCGCTGTCACCAAAGCAGTTGACCATATACACACGTCCCTCTCCTGCCTCGGAAGCAGAATGCACGACGGTAAGATTGGTTTGGTTGTCGATAGCCTTCTTATGATAAGCCGCCACTTTTGGCGAGCCATAGATGATGGGAGTGCACATATCCAGCATTCCCTCCTCGCTGAAAGTCTTCAGCACCAGTTCATAACCGATGCCGTTTATGTCTCCGTGGGTAATACCCACTTTAATTTTGTTGTCCATAAATACGTATATATTTATTTTATTCTATATTTATTGTTTTATATATTTTTCTATTTTTTACCCTCTTGTTCATCTTCTGGCAGAGGATTAAGGGTGTAGAGCGCGGCTTCGAGTTTGCGCACCATTCCTCTTTTGTTCTTCTCTGGGGCATAGACGAATCCTTCAGCCACGACAATCATGCCACGGATAGTATCGACGATGGAATGCGCCACGAAAGGTCCGCCCATCATGTCGTTTTTCATCTCCCAGAGTCCCCTTGCTTCCTGAGCGTAATGGCCACGCACATTGATGTCCTTTATCATCACACTTGGCCGATAGGTTGACATATACATGCCAGGCTTTTCTCCCGGGATGTTCTCCCTCATGAAAGAGTCGCGCAAGGCAATGTACACACCACGGTCGAAGACATGTTTGGACACGTAGGGATAGCTATAGATGACGATGTTCTGGAGTCCGGAGACGGCATCGTTGCTTGCCCAGATGAAATGGTCGCCTTTCTTCATCTTATTGAGTTCAATAGGAATGAAGAACTCGCAGCCGAACATTTCCTTGACTGCCTTCTCGAACTTAACGTTATGCTCATCTTGTAGATAGGTTGCCTCACGGTTGATTTCCTCATCGGTGAAGAAATTGAGTAGGAACTTTGTGTTCTCAGTAATATACGTGGAGACCGCCACCACATCAGGTCCCTGGATGGTGAGAATAGTCTGGGGCGAGGAGAACACGTCCCTTTCAAGTTTGAACTTGGCCATGGTGTACTCCTTAGGGTTGACCACAATACGGATGATATTGCGGAAAAGGTTGGTAATACGGTCATAGTGCGCAGGTGTGACGTGCGACACTTTGAAATAAGCCTCGTCCCTTGGCAATCCTTTCATTGGAGTCTCCAAGACAGCGAGAATGGACTTTCCCACATAGCCATCGTAAACGGAGTCCTCAGCCACGACCATGATTTCGTAGGGATTTCCGCTGGAGATGGGCGTAAGTATAGACGTGACGTTTTTCCTGATGCGCTTGTCACGGTTGCTACATGAGAAAGATGCCATGACCATTATAGCCATCAGTAACCATATCAGAGAGTTGTTAAGTTTTTTCATACGTTCGATTCATTAATTGGGTTTATGTTGAAGATTGGCCGAAGCCTTTTGTTTTTCTTGTTCTGCAGTGTTGAGCATACCGCATGCGGCGAAGATGTCCTCCCCCCTCGAAGCCCTGATGGTAGTGAAGACGCCATGGTGAGTGAGATAGTCTCTGAAAGTCGTCATCTTGTCCATATCCACTCCATCGAGTGGCACATCGGGTATCTTATGGAATCGGATGAGGTTGACACGGCAGTCCATTCCATTGAGCAGCCGAACGAGCGCCTTGGCGTGGGTGAGTGTGTCGTTGAGTCCTTTGAAAACGATGTACTCAAAGGAGAGTCGTCTTTGGTGGCTGAAGTCGTATTTTCGCAGGACCTCCACGATTTGTTCGATGCCCATCTGTTTCTCCGCCGGCATGAGTGAAAGGCGTTGTTCGGGTATGGGCGAGTGGAGACTGACGGCCAGATGACATTCTGACTCATCAAGGAAACGGGTGAAGTTCTTGTGAAGTCCGACTGTGGATACAGTGATTCGGTGAGGGCTCCACCCCAACCCGTAAGGTGCGGTAAGGATGCCTATGGCCTGCATCACCTCGTCGAGGTTGTCGAAAGGTTCTCCTTGTCCCATGAAGACGATATTGGTAAGTTTATCGGAATCATCGACCGACAGCACCTGGTTGATGATATCGCCGGCAGTGAGGTTACCCCCGAATCCTTGTTTGCCCGTCTGGCAGAAGAGGCAGTTCATCTTGCATCCCACCTGGCTGCTGACGCAGAGTGTGGCCCTTTCGCGGTCGGGGATATAGACAGTCTCCACAAATCCATCCTGTGAGGTCTGGAACAGATATTTCACTGTGCCATCCACCGATGTCAGTGTGGTGACAGGCTTGCTCCGTCCAATGTCGTAATGCTGATGAAGCAATTCCCTATGCTTTTTGGATATATTGGTCATCTGGTCGATGTCGGTGACCCGTTTTTCATAAATCCATTGTGCGATTTGCTTGGCGGTGAAAGCGGGCATTCCCCACTGGCGTGTGAGGTCAGTGAGTTGCTCTAAAGTCATACCCAGCAAAGGAATCTTCTTTTCCATTTCAGTCTTCGATGCTTAAATGCTTCGACAAGGTAGATGGCCGTTGAAATAGCCACATATCCCGTCATGAAATGCAAATAT
>JAFXVU010000201.1 GCA_017534705.1 Bacteroidaceae bacterium | reverse complement strand
TTTTCTGGTACATTTTATCTGTCTATAATTTGTTCATTAACTGAGACTTTGCTAACTTTGTAAGAGTAAAAGTTTAACATAAAAGTTACATTATGACAAGAATCAAAGACCGCCGTACGATACGGAAATACAAACCCGCCCCCATACCGGAGGCATTGCTCAACCAGCTTTTGGAGGAGGCCATGCGCACACCAACGATGGGCAACATGCAGTTATACAGCGTGGTCGCAACCACCGACCCGAGGGTTAAGGCAGAACTCGCTCCCGCGCATTTCAATCAGCCCATGGTCATGGGAGCGCCCGTTGTGCTCACTTTCTGCGCCGATTTCAACCGTGTTTCCAAGTGGTGTGAGCAGCGTGAGGCAGAACCTGGTTACGACAATTTTCTCTCGTTCATCAACGCCATGTCCGACACCTTGCTTTTCACCCAGAATTTCTGCACGCTGGCAGAGGCAGAAGGACTTGGCACCTGCTATCTCGGCACCACTGTCTATATGCCCAAGGACATCATTCGGGTGTTGCAGCTGCCACGCCTCGTCTTTCCCGTGGCCACCATCACCGTAGGCTATCCCGATGAATGGCCCGAGCAAAACGACCGTTTGCCGCTCAAGGGCATACTTCACCACGATGTCTATACAGATTATACGCCCGAGGACATTGACAGCATCTATGCATACAAGGAGAGTTTGGATGAAAGCAAGCGTTTCATAGAAGAGAATAATAAGAAAACACTCGCACAGGTCTTCACCGACGTGCGCTACACCAAGAGTGATAACATCTTCATGTCGGGTACTATGATGGAGGCTCTCCGTATGCAAGGATTCATTTGATGATTGATGGCAAGACTTAAATTTCAGCTATAAAAAAAGACCGCATCAAGCGGTCTTTTTTATTGGTTCTTCATAAGTTTCAGTTTCTCAACAGCATGTCTTCTATTCTACTGACCTCATTGGCAGTTTTTTCCTCTGTTTCGATGAGGTTCTTCATCTGTGTGATGGAGTGGAGCACTGTGGCGTGGTTTCTGCCGCCAAAGGCCTTGCCAATCTGCACGTTGGAGATGTCGGTGTGTTTGTTGGCGAGGTAGATGGCCACTTGTCGGATGTAGATGTAGGGCTGTCGGCGTGATTGTGAACAGATGTCCTTGCTGCTGACGTTGAAGTAGTTGCAGACAGTTTCGATGATGAAGTCGATGGTGATTTCGGTGTTGCGCTGTGGCATGAAACGTGGAAGCACGGTGTTGACCAGCTGCATGTCTATGTCGCAGTTGTTGTAAACTACGGAATAGGCAAGCAGTGAGTTGATGATGCCCTCAAGGTCGCGGATGTTCTCGCTGACGTTCTTTGAGATATAATCCACCACGTTGGGGGCTATCACCAGACCGTTCTTACGTATCTTGTCCTCCAGTATCTGACGGCGCAGTTCTTGGTTGGGCTTCTCTATCTCAGCCTGCAGTCCCCACTTGAAACGAGTGAGCAGACGGTCTTCAAGGCCGACAATCTCGATGGGAGGACGGTCGGCAGTCATGATGATTTGTTTGCCGTTGATGTGCAGATGGTTGAAGATATGGAAAAAAGTCTGCTGTGTTTTCACCTTGCCCGACAGTTCCTGTACATCGTCGATGATCAGCATGTCGATGGTTTGGTAGAAAGCAATGAAGTCATTGAGTTTGTTGTGCATCACGGCGTCGGTATATTGCACTTGGAAGAGGTGTGCGCTGACGTAGAGCACACGCATGCGTGGGTGCAGTTCCTTGGTTCTGAGGCCGATGGCGTTCACCAAGTGAGTTTTTCCCACTCCGGAGTGTCCGTAGATGAACAAAGGGTTAAATGTGCGTGAGGGGTTCTTGCTGATGGCCTCTCCCACGCTTCGTACGAGTTTGTTGCTTGCTCCTTCGATAAAGTTCTCGAAGTTGTAGTTGGGATTGAGCTGAGAGTCAAGGTCGTCTGCAACGGACGACTTGATGGGTTCAGGGCTGATGTTGGCTGGACGTGTGTTGTTAGCGTGTTGAATGTTAGTCTTGTTAGATGACTCTATCTTGGAGTAAATCGCGTTTTGTGCGTCTTCAAGTACCTTATAGGTCAATGTCACGTCTTTGCCGAACACCTTGGTAATGGTTTTCCTCAACAAGTCCAGGAAATGTTCCTCAACAAATTCGTACACGAAGGCACTGGGCACACCAAGCGTTAGTTTGTGGTCCTCGAAGGAGCACAGGTTGATGCACTTAAACCATGTGTCGAACTGTTGTTGGGAAATATTGTCATGGATTATTGACAGACAGTTATCCCATAGTTGTGATGGATGGTTTTCCATTAGAGGTGACAGTTGATAGTTGATTGATGTCGTTCTTCTTTTCTTACACTGCAAATTTCAGCATTTATTTTCAATTATGCAAGTGCTAATGCGTTTTGGCCTTTTCCGAGTCTCCATAAATGCTTTTATTTCAATTCTTTGGAGATTGTTGAATCTTTTTGCACAAAAAATTCTTGTATATAATTAATATTTTGATATTCAGTTTGTTATAATAAATTATGTAGTACTAAAATTAGTTTTTGTTCCACATTGTCGGGCCTTGCAAAACACCAAATTTTAGGTTGTTAGCGTTTCATGAAACAATTCTGTCTTTTTGGGTGCTTATTTAGACAAAATTTAAATAAGGCATTTTTGGCCTTTTGGTATTGTACTATTTATTAGATGTGTTGGTGTTTGATATCTGGTGTGTTCCTAGTCTTGCTCATAAGATAGGTGAAACGAGGGGCAAAGGTGTTGTTTTGTCAAGAATTTTTCCCGTTGAGATATCAATTCCGGAAATATGCAGGGCCATCATTTGATTTCCGACGTTGCCTTCTTCTGAGGTTGTTTTAGGTGAAGTGTAGATGTAGTGGAGTATCTCATCGATATGACTGGGCAGGAATGTGGCTTGCTTAATGTCGTCAACAAACTGTGCGATAGCCTTTTCGCCTGCAATGATGATGATGCCGCCGAGCCATTCAGTCAGTTCCAGTTCGTCTTTGAGTTCGTAATGGTTCACCACCTTCTTGCCGTAAATCTCGAGGATGTGATTGCGGTAGTAGTTGGATGGTGAGAAGTACACCTTGTTGGCTGCTACTCTTCGCATGGTTTAGTTGGGGTGTTATTTTCGTCCAGGTGTACGTTTCTGTTGTTGGCGTGGACGGTTGTTATTGTTGTTGGTGCCACGCCTGTTGAACCTGCGTTTGATTTTCGAGGCATCGGGAGCCGTCTTCAGTTTAATTCCTTCGTCGTCACGGTTCTGCTCTCTCAGTTCGTCAGGTGTCAGGTGTCGAGAGGGTCGTGTGCTGTCTTTGCTGACTGCAGGCAGTGTGTCGGTAGCCACGGTGTCGGGATGTACATGTGTATGGATGAGCGAGTCGGGTTTGTGCATCCTGATTAACGTCAGGTTGTTGACGATGGCGATGCTTCGTTCTTCAGCATTGTTGTTGTTGTAATTGATGAATCCGCTCACGGAGGCTATGTCCTTGTCGTCGCGTGCCTCGATGGTGAGTTCTTGTCGGGCAGCGTTGCGGAGTGTGCGTGTATCGCTGATGACCTTGCCGTCGTCATAGCGGATGGACAGACTGAGGGTCACCGAGCTGTTTCTGTTCATATTGTTCTCGTTCACTAACGAGAGGTCGCCCGACATGATGTACTTGTCGAATCGGTGGAAGCTGGTGTCGGCCTTGATGATGAAGCTCTCGTGGTTGAGTGAGGGTTTGGGTCGTAGGACAATGATGGCCGCTCCGTTCCAGATGTTGGCAGTGTCGCCGTCGCTGCTGGCCACATTGGCCATAGAGGTGTTGCCTGTGCTGAGTTGCAGCTCTTTGTCGGCTGTTTCGAAGCGTTTGTTCAAGTTATCGTAGATGTCCTTGAGTTCGGAGTTGTGTCGGTTGTACCATACCAGCGAGCTATCGAATTCGTCCTGGGTCACTTTGTTCTTCTTCATCACCGCATCGATATACAGTTGTTCTTTGTATTTCTCGTCTGGGGGGAGTTGGTTCACCATGCTCTTGGCCAAGTGGTAGTCGTAGAGCAGCTGCTCCATCTTTGATTTCGACACCACATTGTCTGGTCGTTGCTCGCATGAAGCCAGCAGCGTCAGGAAAAGTGTGGTCAGGATGAATATGTGGAGCAGATTCTTATGCATTAGTCTGTAGCTGATGTTGGTTGTGGTGTGGATTCGGCATCTTCTTTCTTGCCGATTTCCATGATATGCTTACGGTAGAAGAGTATGAGCAGTATCATCGACACAGAGATGGATGCGTCGGCGAAGTTGAAGATGGCATTGAAGAATACGCAGTGTTCGCCTACCGAAGGGAATCCTGGTATCCACGAGAGCACGGGGATGTAGGGCATGTTCCATTCCACCAGCGGGAAGTAGAACATATCTACCACTCGTCCCATCATGAAGGCGTCGTAGCCCTCGCCGAACGGGACGAAGGTGGCTGGCAATGAAGGGTAGGGGAGTGAGGCGCTGAACACCTGCCCATAGAACATACAGTCGATAACATTTCCGATGTCGCCAGCCAGCACCATAGACAGTAGTACGATGTATCCGGTGGTTGCGGCTTTTCTGATTTGCTGGCGTATGTAGTAGATTATGAAGACGGCTGCGACGATACGGAAAATCGTCAGTCCCATCTTGCCTATGTTCTCAAAGGGTGTGTCCTTGAAAAGTTGCATACCGAAGGCCATGCCTCGGTTTTCGGTGAATGCGATATAGAACCAGTCGGTCACACGGATGTGCTCGTAAAGGTGCATATTGGTTTTCACCACGACCTTGATGACCTGGTCGATGATGATAATGCCCAACACAATCGCAATGGAGAGGATGGCGAGTCGTTTCTTGTTCATTTCCTTTTTTTTGCTTTCCAGATTATCCGGATATTATGTATATGCCGGATTCCTTGAGATTTCCTGCAAAATTACGACTTTTTATCGAATTATGCTTCATTCCCTTGATAAAAAAGAAAGGACATCGCCCAAAGCCGGCGATGTCCCCACTTATAGTGTTGGTCTTTGTGTGTTCAGGCGATTTGCCGATGACGAAAGTCTACTACTTCACCTTGTCAACGATGGCCTTGAAAGCGTCGTTGTTGTTCATGGCGAGGCTGGCAAGTGTCTTGCGGTTGATTTCGATGCCTGCCTTGTGGAGAGCACCCATCAACTGTGAGTAAGACAGTCCCTCGAGTCGTGCTGCAGCGTTGATACGCTGAATCCAGAGTGCACGGAACTCGCGCTTCTTTCTGCGGCGGTCGGCGAAAGCGTAGGTGAGTCCTTTCTCATACGCGTTTTTCGCTACGGTCCATACGTTCTTGCGTGCGCCGAACTGGCCTTTCACACGCTTGAGAATCTTCTTTCTTCTTGCTCTTGAAGCAACATGATTTACTGATCTTGGCATAATTTTTTTCTTTTTTGAATGTTAGCGCCATCCTCAGGGATGGTCTTGAAGGCGCGTGACGAAATCATCTTCGATCCGCTCACCTTGTCAGAGCTAATCATTCTGTTCTACAATTGTTTGGATGTCTCTTTGGCTTATCTCAGGTTCAGAAGGTCGCGTACTTGTTTTACGTTAGCCTTTACCACGATAGATGAGTGGTCGAGGTTTCTCTTCTGCTTCTTAGTCTTCTTCGTCAGAATGTGACTGTGATAAGCGTGCTGTCTTTTCAGCTTTCCTGTTCCGGTCAGTTTGAAACGTTTCTTTGCACCGGAATTTGTCTTAACTTTTGGCATTTTTTGTTTGTTGTTTAATTGTTATTGATTCAGTGGCAACGTATATACCAGGACGTTACGCACCCTTATGTCTTGTCTTATGCTTCGGCGTTGGTTGTAGGCTCGCTTTCGCTTTCCTCTGTTTCGATGTCTGTGGGAGCGGCGGGAGCGGTCGTGGCGGCTTTTTCCTCCTTAGGGCCGCGGCTCTTGTCGGGCTTAGGCTGCTGTTTCTTAGGCTGTGCAGGTTTCTTGGGCGCCAGCATGAGGCTCATGCGCTTTCCCTCGAGGACCGGCATGTTCTCGACTTTGGCAATCTCCTCAAGGTCGTTGGCCAGTCGCAGCAAGAGCACTTCTCCCTGCTCTTTGAACAAGATGGAACGTCCCTTGAAAAAGACGTAGGCTTTCACCTTGTTGCCGTCGGCGATGAACTCCTTGGCATGTCGAAGCTTGAAGTTGTAGTCGGCTTCAGCGGTCTGTGGACCGAACTTGATTTCCTTCACTTCCATCTTCACCTGCTTGGCCTTCATCTCCTTGGCTTTCTTCTTCTGTTGGTAGAGGAACTTGGAGTAGTCAATCAGTCGGCATACAGGAGGAGTAGCGTTTGGCGAGATCTCAACCAAGTCGACCCCCATTTCTTCTGCCATTTGCAATGCCTTGCGTATTGGGACCACAGTTGATTCTATGTCGTCGCCTACGATGCGCACGTCACGCGCACGAATCTGATCGTTTACACGATATTGGTTCTTTTTGTTGTCTCCTTTCATTAAGGTCAGTTATAAGTGCTTGTTATCCTCCTTTTTTAGATGTTGAGTGAAAAATCATGCAAAATTAGTAATTTTCAATCAAACTACGAACTTCTTCGTTAATTTTATTTGCAAAATCGCTTATTTTCATTGCGCCGAGGTCGCCTTCTCCCTTTTTTCGCACTGAAACGGTGCCTTCGTTCATCTCTTTCTCACCAACAATCAGCATATAAGGAATTCGTTTGAGTTCGTTGTCGCGTACCTTGCGGCCGATTTTCTCATTGCGGCTGTCGACCTCGGCGCGGACGTCGTGAGCGTTGAGGTAGTTGCACACCTCGTCGGCGTAGTCGTTGAACTTCTCTGAGATGGGCAGCAGTGCCACTTGCTCAGGAAGGAGCCAAAGTGGGAACTGTCCGGCGGTGTGTTCGATGAGCACTGCGATGAAGCGTTCCATGGAACCGAAAGGAGCGCGGTGAATCATCACTGGGCGGTGTTTCTCGTTATCGCTGCCAGTGTATTCCAGTTGGAAGCGCTCTGGCAGGTTGTAGTCGACTTGTATGGTTCCCAGCTGCCAACGGCGTCCAAGCGCGTCCTTGATCATGAAGTCGAGTTTTGGTCCGTAGAAAGCAGCCTCGCCGTATTCCACAGTGGCCTTCAGTCCTTTCTCCTTGCAGGCATCCACGATGGCTTGCTCAGCTTCTGCCCACACTTCGTCGCTTCCGATGTATTTCTCCTTGTCGTTGGGGTCGCGGAGGGAAATCTGCGCCTCGTACTCGGGGAAGTCGAGAGCCTTGAACACGATGAAGATGATGTCCATCACCCGTTTGAACTCCTCTTTCACTTGGTCGGGACGGCAGAAGAGGTGAGCGTCGTCCTGTGTGAACGAGCGCACGCGGGTCAGGCCGTGAAGTTCGCCGCTCTGTTCATAGCGATAGACGGTGCCGAACTCAGCGATGCGAAGTGGGAGGTCCTTGTAGGAACGTGGCTGGGAAGCGAAAATCTCGCAGTGGTGGGGGCAGTTCATGGGCTTGAGCATGTACTCCTCTCCTTCCTCCGGAGTATGGATGGGCTGGAAAGAGTCCTTGCCGTAGTGTGCGTAGTGTCCGGAGGTCACGTACAGTTGTTTGCCACCGATATGAGGAGTGATGACCTCCTGGTATCCATAGCGTTTCTGGATTTTGCGAAGGAAGTCCTGGAGCATGATTCTCACGCTTGTGCCTTTAGGGAGCCAGATGGGCAATCCCTTGCCCACTCGTTCGGAGAACATGAAGAGTTCCATTTCCTTGCCAATCTTGCGGTGGTCGCGTTTCTTGGCCTCCTCTAGTTTCACCAGGTACTCGTCGAGCATTTTCTTCTTTGGGAAGGAGATGCCGTAGAGGCGGGTCATCATGGGGCGTGTAGCGTCGCCACGCCAGTAGGCGGCAGCCAGCGACAGCACCTTCAGGGCCTTGATTTTCTCGGTAGAAACCAGATGGGGTCCGCGGCACAGGTCGGTGAAGTTGCCTTGTGTATAAGTGGTGATATGTCCGTCCTCAAGGTCGGCTATCAGTTCGTTCTTATAGGTTTGGCCAAGGGAAGAGAAGAATTCGATGGCGTCGCTCTTGGCAATCTCTTTGCGCACGAGTGCTTCCTTGCGTTGTACCAGTTCCTGCATCTTCTTCTCAATCTCTGGGAAATTGGCATCAGAAAGTGTAACACCTGCGGGTGGCATCACGTCGTAGTAGAAGCCGTTCTCGATGGCTGGGCCGATACCGAACTGGGTGCCGGGCCACAGCTCTTGGAGAGCCTCTGCCATCAAGTGGGCTGAGGTGTGCCAGAAGGCGTGTTTGCCCTCATCGTCGTCCCACTTGTAAAGCACGAACTCAGCATCCTCATTGATGGGTCGGTTGAGTTCAGTCGTTTCGCCATTCACTCCGCATGCCAGCACGTCCTGAGCCAGGCGTGGGCTTATGCTTTCTGCTATCTGCAGGCCAGTCACACCGGCCTCGTATTCACGGACAGTCTTGTCCGGAAAGGTAATCTTGATCATATATTGTTTGTTTTTATCTTGTCGTCTCGCTGACTTTTGCATTCAAACTGCAAAATTACGAATAAACGTGAAAAATGCCAAATTTATTTGGGAAATTCCTAAAAATCGGAGGATTCGGATTATTCAGATTATTGGGAATCCGTTTATTTCTTTTGGTTCGAGTATTTCTTGATGAGGCTGTATGCGGTGTAAATACCTTGTTCGCCAGCCTTGCTCAGGTCGGCGATGCCACCCTCAGTGTTGCCCATGGCGATGCGTGTGAGGCCGCGGTTGTAGTATGCCTCGGCGAAGTCGGATTTCAGTTCGATGGCTTTGTCGAGGTCTTGCTCTGCAGCGGTGTAATCAGCCATCTCGTATTCCACACTGGCTCGGTTGTAATAGGCTGTGCAGAAAGTCGGGTCGAGTTGTATGGCTTTGGTGAGGTCGGCCTTGGCAAGCATGAGGTTCATGTTGCGGGGTTGGTTGTTGGTCTTGTCGGTTGTGGCCGTTATGCCGGATGTGGGTGTGACGGTTTGCGAAGCGCTTTCCTGCAAGGCCATGGCTTGCATCTTCACCCTGACCACGGCTCGTTGGAAGTAGGCGAGTGTGGACTTGTCGTCCTGGTTGATGGTTTCGTCGAGGGCGTTCATGGCGTTCTCGTAGTCCTGTAGCATGAAGTAGTCGAGGCTCATGGCCAGGCTGTTCACACTGCTGCCGCCTTTTTTCTGGAGCGCCTCGAGCGAGGCCATTCTGCGGTTGAATTCTTCCTCCGTGATGTTTCCGTCGTTGTTGTTGATGAGCAATCGTTCGGGCAGGGCCTTATGTTTGTTCAGGTTCTCGATGTCCTGCTGGTAGTTGTAGTCGTCGCGGATTTTCTTCTTGTCGAAGTTATAGGTAAGGGCGTAGAGTGGCAGCAGTCTTGTCTCCACGTTCAGGTTCTGTACCTTTCCGCGGTATTCGCTTTCGTAGGTCTTGCTGTTCTGGTCGTCTTCGGTGACGAGTTTGTTGTAGTCGTCGAGGTTGACCTGCGACTTCTTGCGTGTGGCGTTCTTCTGGCGGCTGGTAGGTGTGGAGTAGCCGTAGCGGTGTGCGATTTGCTCTCGTAGGATGTGGTCCTCATCGGCCAAGGCTCCTTTGGTGTCGCCTATTTTCTTGCGGGCCTCTGCGCGTAATTGGTAACCGTAGAGGAACTTGGGGTAGGCCTTGATGACGGTGGTGTAGTCGCGGATGGCAGCCCTGTAGTCACCAGTCTTGTCGAGTAGCCGTGCGCGGTTGAAGACCGACATGATGTCGTTGGGGTCGATGCGAATGATGAAGTCGAAGTCCTCGATGGCCCGGTTGTCGTCGCCCACCTCGGCGCGTAGGAGCCCTCGGTTGTAGTGTCCGATGAAGTTGTCGGGGTCGATGTCGAGTGCGGTGTCGTAGTCCGACATCGCTCCGCGTAGGTTCTTCAGGTGGAAGCGGCACAAAGCGCGGTTGATGATGTTGCCCACATTTCGGGGTTCCAGGTGGATGGCCTTGGTGAGGGTGCTGTCGGCGAGGGCGTAGTCTTCCCTCCGCATCAGGAACTGCGATTTCATGGTATAGCTCTTGGGGTCGTAGGGGTCGATGCTGATGGCTTTGTCGAGCCATTGCTCAGCCTCGGCTGTGTCGGCCTTGAGCAGCCACACCTGTGTCTTGAGCGTGTAGCAACGCGCGTCTTTGGGCCATTTGCGAATCATCAGGTCGGTCAGGCTGTCGGCCTTGTCGGCTTCCTCGGTTTCCAAACGGCAGAGCACCAGGTTGTTCCACAAAGAGTTGTTGTTGGGTTCCAGTTCGATGGCATATTCGTAGTCGTCCGCAGCCTCTTTATAGAGACCGAGGTTGATGAGCGACAGGCCTCGGACCTGGTAACTATTGGGAAAGAAGGGGTTGCGCTCAATGGCCTTGCTGCAGTCCTCGCGCGCGCCTTGGTAGTCGTCGAGGTAGAACTTGGCGAGACCGCGGTAGAAGTAAGGCTCGTGAAGGTAGGGCTTGGCGCTAATCACCATGTTGAAGTACTGGATTGACAGCACATAGTCATCGAAATACAAGGCATTACGACCAATGTTCATCATGCGCTCGGTGTTGATTTGGGCGACTGACTTCAAAGGTAGCAAGGCTGTGACTGCCAACAGGAGTACGGTCAGATGGTGTCTCATCGATGAGGTGTGATAAGAGGCAAGCTCCTCGTTGTTCAGTGGTTGGGCTTGTGCTTGTAGTCGCACTGGAACTTGCCCTTAGCCATCGACAAGAGTTTCTTCTTCACCATTTGTTTGCGTAGGGGACTGATCTTGTCGACGAACATCTTGCCCTCGAGATGGTCGAGTTCATGCTGAAGCACGCGGGCGAGATAGCCATCAACCCATTCGTCGTGTGGCTGTAGTTCTTGGTCGAGGTATGTCAGGTGAATCTGTTTGGGTCGGCGGACGCTCTCATGTATGCCAGGCACACTCAAGCACCCCTCTTCCATGGAGCACATCTCTTCACCATACTCAGTGATGTGAGGGTTGATGAAGGCCTTCAGAAAACCGGCGTATTCCGGATAGTCTTCTTTCAGTACATCAAGGTCCACCACCACTAAGCGGATGGACAGACCAATTTGTGGAGCGGCAAGACCCACTCCTTCTGCGTTCTTCATGGTCTCGAACATGTCGCTAATCAACTGCTGCAGGTTGGGATAGTCCAAGGGGATATCCTCTGCCTGCTTCCGCAACACTGGCTGACCAAAAATGTACATTGGTAATATCATTGTCGTTGGGTGTTTTTTTATTTCGTTATTTCGTTATAACGTTATATCGTTATGTCGATCTTTTACGTTAGGTTGTTGTTCCTAATAATTAATTAGGTGTGGGGGGTGCTTGCATTCGACGCCATTCCATATAGTCGCGAAGGATGATGGTGGCGCTGACCTGGTCAACGAGAGCCTTGTTTTGTCGGGCCTTCTTCCCGATGCCGCTCTCCAGAATTGCCTGATGGGCAAGAACAGAGGTGAAACGCTCGTCGTAGTATTCCACAGGCACGTTGGGGAAGTTCTTGCGGAGGCGGTTGACGAAGGGAGTGATGTTCGACATGTTGTCGGAGAATTCACCATTGGGTTTCTTGGGCAGTCCGACGACGATACGCTCCACGTCTTCTTGCTCCAGGTATTGCTTCACGAAGTCGAAGAGTGTGGAGGTGGCTACAGTGGTCAGGCCGTTGGCGATGATCTGTGATGGGTCGCTCACAGCGATGCCCGTTCGTTTTTTTCCGTAATCTATGGCTAAAATCCTACTCATTTCACTGCAAAATTAGAAATAATTGCGCATATTTCCGATATTATTGTTTTAAATGTTCTAAAATATCTAAATTTGCACCTGATTTATATATAGAAGAACAAAGTTACACGCCTTCATAAAGATGTACAAGACGATACAAAGCGATTTCAAGGTAGCGCTTTTCGACCTCGATGGCACACTCATTGACACCGAACCTCAGTACTCAGTGTTCTGGAATGAGATGCAGCGCCGGTTTTATCCCGATGTGCCTGACTTCGCCAACAGAATCAAGGGAACAACACTTACCGACATCCTCGACCGCTACTTCAAAGACGAGCCTTTGCGCCACGAGATGGAGGAGAGGGTCAGCCAATGGGAAGAACGGATGCGGTATGATTTTTTTCCAGGAGCCAAGGACTTTGTGAAGCACATCAGGGAGCAGGGTGTGAAGTGTGCTGTGGTGACCAGTTCCAACGACGACAAGATGCGGAGCGTGAGAAGCTACAACCCCGATTTCGACCAGCTTTTTGACAGGGTGCTGACTGCAGAGATGTTCCCTAAGTCAAAGCCCGACCCTTCGTGTTTCCTGCTTGGCGCGCAGGTTTTTGACGAGACCATCAACCATTGTGTTGTCTTCGAGGATGCCATCAACGGCCTAAAGGCAGGGCAGAACTCTGGGATGCTAACCGTCGGTCTTATCACTACCAACCCGGAAGAGACCGTCAGGCAATACTCCGACGTAGCTGTGCATTCGTTCAAAGAGCTTGACTACATGAAGGTTAGTGATTATCTCGACAGGAAGAACCGCGGTGCACTGTAGGCAACCACTTCTTTGGACAGACCTGTCGGAATATTCGTAGTATTCGGAATATTCAAATTATTCAGACCCCAATAAACCATTAAACCCAACAATAAAAAATCAAAGAAAATGGCTGGATATTTAGTTGAAGACCAGAGAAAAGTCACCACCCACAGACTTTTCCAAATGAAGACCGAGGGCAAGAAGATTGCTATGCTTACCGCTTACGACTACACTACGGCTCAAATTGTCGATGCCGCAGGAATGGACGTGATTCTTGTAGGCGACTCAGCTTCCAATGTCATGGCGGGAAACGTCACCACGCTGCCCATCACACTTGACCAGATGATTTATCATGCCAAGTCGGTGGTCAGGGGTGTGAAACGTGCCCTCGTCGTATGCGACATGCCATTCGGCAGTTATCAGGTCAATGCCACTGAAGGAGTGCAGAATGCCATCAGGATTATGAAGGAGAGCCATTGCGATGCCCTCAAGCTTGAGGGTGGTGAGGAAATCATCGAAACGGTGAAGAAAATACTCGCTGCAGGTATTCCCATCTGTGGACACCTAGGACTCACACCTCAGAGTATCAACAAGTTCGGTACTTATACAGTCAGGGCAAGGGAAGAAGCTGAAGCCAAGAAGTTGGTGACCGACGCACACCTTCTCGAGGAGGCAGGTTGTTTTGCCATTGTGCTGGAGAAGATTCCCGCCAAACTGGCAGAGCAGGTGGCTTCCGAACTCAAGATACCCATCATTGGTATAGGCGCCGGAGGTGCAGTCGATGGACAGGTGTTAGTCATTGATGACATGCTGGGAATGACCAAAGGATTCACTCCTAAGTTCCTACGTCGCTATGCTGACCTCTGCGCAGTCATGACAGATGCCATCGGAAACTATATAAGAGATGTGAAAGACAGAAAGTTCCCCAACGAGGACGAACAATATTAAATAGCACTTTACCTCTCCGCCCTTTTGCCCATTAGCCTCCTTTCCTTCCATAATTATTTCCTTGGGCTGTAGGGCGGAGAGTTTTCTTTTCTACTCCACACCATGCTGTCTGTGCTTATCCCCACATATAACTTTGACTGCACTCGGCTTGTCAGACGACTTGCTGAGGAGGCGGAAAGTCTGTCGTCAGGGATAGAGATACTGGTCGCCGACGATTGTTCCAATGACTCCGAAGTGCGGCAGGCCAACGCTTTGTTGGACAAGGTGGCGGGTTGCAGGGTTTTTATGCGCCCTCAAAATGGTGGAAGGGCCATGACACGTAATTTTCTCGCCTCGCAAGCCCGTTTCGACCATCTGCTCTTCCTCGATGCCGACGGTATGCCAGCCCGTAAGAGTTTTCTCGCAGACTATGCTCAGATGGCGGGCAAGTCCGATGTGGTTTGTGGCTCCATCGTGCATCCAGATGCATGTCCTTCTCCTGATAAGTCCTTGAGATACAGGTATGAGAAGGATGCGGAAAGACGGTTCACGGCAGAGAAAAGAAATGCAAGACCTTATGCATCGTTCCGGTCTTTCAATTTCATGATTACCAAAGAGGCTTTCAACATGGTGGGGTTCGACGAGGATTTCAAGGATTATGGTTATGAGGACTTGCTTTTCGGTCGCCAGTTGCAGGAAAAAGGACTCCGCATTCTCCACATAGAGAACCCGATGCTCAACACCGACATAGAGGACAACGACGTGTTCTTGCAGAAAATCAGGGAATCCAATGCCACACTGAAGAAGTTCTACACGAAGTTGCGTGGTAGTTCATCTTTAATTCGCGGTTATGAGCTTATTCGCAGTTGCCATCTTCAAGGACTTGCGTCATGGCTGTTCAAGCGTTGCAAAAAGGGATTGGAAAGCAATCTGCTCAGTTCCAATCCCTCTCTCGAATATCTTAAAGTCTATAAACTCTTGCATCTATCCTCACTGATGAATGAGGAATAGTCTTTTTGCGTTCTGGATAATCAGTTTTTCCTTGATGCCTTATTCCACAGTGACTGACTTGGCCAGGTTCCTGGGCTGGTCCACATCCTTGCCCTTGCATACCGCGATGTGGTAGGCGAGCAGCTGAAGTGGAATGATGGCCAGCAATGGCTCGAGGCATTCTTTCGTTGCAGGCACCTCAATCACTTCGTTAGCCATGCCGCTCACCCTGGTGTCGCCTTCGTTCACAATGGCAATCACACGGCCATTGCGTGCCTTGATTTCCTGGATGTTGTTCATCAGTTTGTCGTAAAGGGTGTTGTTGGTGGCAATCACCACTACGGGCATTTCCTCGTCAATCAAGGCGATGGGACCGTGTTTCATCTCGGCGGCAGGATATCCTTCAGCATGGATGTAGCTGATTTCCTTCAGTTTCAGGGCTCCCTCAAGGGCCACAGGGTAGTTGAATCCACGGCCTAAGTAGAGGAAATTGTGGGCATAGGTGAAAATCTTGGCGATGGTCTCAATACGAGGGTTCTGGTCGAGAATCTGTCGCATCTTTTCTGGAATGGCGTGCAGTTCCTCAACTGTCTCCATGAATTCCTTGTCGTCAATCGTCCCTTTCTCCTTGGCCAGCGCCAATGCGAGCATGGTCAGCACGGTCACTTGCCCTGTGAAGGCCTTGGTGCTTGCCACACCAATCTCCGGGCCGACATGGATGTAGCTGCCGGTGTCGGTGGAGCGTGGGATAGACGAACTGACGGCATTGCATACACCATAGATGAAAGCGCCTTTGGACTTCGCCATCTCCACTGCAGCCAGTGTGTCGGCCGTCTCGCCCGACTGGGATATGGCTATCACCACGTCGTCAGACGAAATCGGCGGGTTGCTGTAGCGGAACTCAGAGGCATACTCGACCATCACAGGTATGTGGCAGAAATTCTCAATCAGTTGTTTGCCAATCAGTCCTGCATGCCAGCTCGTGCCACAAGCCACGATGATGAAACGTTTGGCAGACAGCAATTTGTCACGGTGGTCAATGACAGCCGACAACACCACATTGTCGATGTCCACATTCACGCGTCCGCTCATGCACTTGCTCAGGCAGTCGGGCTGTTCGAAGATTTCTTTCATCATGAAGTGTGGAAATCCGCCTTTCTCTATCTGGCCCAGGTCCATGTCGATGGTCTTGATGTCGTGGTCAATCTGGATGTTGTGGATATCCACAATCTTGTAGTTGTGACCGCGTGTGAGCACTGCCACCTCGTTGTCCTCGATGTATATCACCTTGTCGGTATATTCTATGATAGGGGAGGCGTCGCTGCCCACAAACCATTCATCCTGGCCGATGCCGATGACTAGAGGACTGCTCTTTCGAGCGACGATAATCTGGTTGGGGTCCTCGCTGTTGAGTATGGCGATGGCGTATGCGCCCACTACCATGCGAAGCGTCATGCGGACGGCGGTCAGAAGGTCGCAGCCCTTG
Organism: Bacteroidaceae bacterium; assembly: GCA_017534705.1. Lineage (GTDB taxonomy): Bacteria > Bacteroidota > Bacteroidia > Bacteroidales > Bacteroidaceae > RUG11857. The sequence goes on along the minus strand of JAFXVU010000201.1, from coordinate 11,085 downwards.
GTTGTCTTGATATACTCCACTAACTGGATGAGCACTTCGGTGTCGGTGTCGCTGCGGAACGTCACGCCATGGCCTTGAAGATATTTTTTTAGTACGGCGTAGTTCTCGATGATGCCATTGTGTATGATGGCCAGTTTACCGCTTGATGAGATATGGGGGTGGGCATTTGTGGAGTTGGGCTCTCCGTGAGTGGCCCAGCGCGTGTGGGCGATGCCTACGGTGCCGGAGATGTCTTTGTCAGAGACGTATGCCTCTAAGTCGGCCACCTTGCCCTTAGTCTTATAAACATTCAGTTCGCCCTTGTTGGCCAGTAGTGCTACACCAGCGCTGTCGTAGCCTCTGTATTCAAGTCGTTTGAGACCTTTCATCAAGACTGGAAAAGCCTGACGAGTACCTAAATAACCTACAATTCCACACATATATGCTTGTTTTTATATTGTCCGTGTTTGTTTTGTGTTGTGCGTCCTGCTTCTTTGTGGCAGGATTAAAATGCGCCTTGTCTTTTCATGGCAGGAGGTTAAGATGCTTTCTTCTCCTTTTCTTCCTCGCATCCTTCTTCGCCTTCACCCTTGCATGGCTCCACCTTCAATGTGCTTTTCTTGCCTTTCTTTGCCACTTCGGCCTTGAAGTTCATGCTTTCGATGGCAGTGATGAGTTGCTTGGGGGAGGTCTTCTTCTTGTCGTATGTGATGGTGACGGTTTTCTTCAACAACTCACTGCTCACATCCTGTACGCCTGGTTGTTGTTTCAATCCGTTGACAATGCGTTCCTGGCAATGTCCGCACCTCATGTCAGTGTTTAGGGTCACTGTTTTTACTTTTTGACCGTAACTTAATACTGAAACAATACTAAATGTCAGTAAAAATAGCAATTTTAGTTTCATAATGTTTATCTTTTTGTGATTTCATTTGCAAAGTTATATCCTTTCAATGAAATATAGAAGAATTTTTCCAATAAATAACCAAAAAAAATACAAATGTCAGGGTAAAAGACAGGGATGGAATGCTTTCTTAGATGCTTTTCTTGTTTTTTTCGACTTTTTTGCGCAATTTTGCATCATAATTGCAGGGTTACGTGGCTTGACGTGTCCGCAAACATCAAATTGAAATCATATCATTCACCAATCCCCATACCTAATTATGTTTGAACTTCAGCCTTTGGTAAGGAAGAATATTTGGAAACTCGAGCCGTACAGCTGTGCTCGTGATGAGTTCAAGGGCGTCAGTGCGTCGGCCTATCTCGATGCCAATGAAAATCCCTTCAATAACAACATCAACCGCTACCCTGATCCTTTGCAGGAGAAAGTCAAGGAGATGCTCTCACCCATCAAGGGCGTGCCTGTGTCCAATATTTTCCTTGGTAATGGCAGTGATGAGGCTATAGACTTGGTATACAGGATTTTCTGCCAACCGGGAGTGGACAATGTTGTGGCCATTGAACCTACATACGGGATGTATAAGGTTTGTGCCGACATCAATGATGTGTTTTACAGGAAGGTAGTCCTCGACGATGATTTCCAAATCACAGCCGAGAAGTTGTTGGAGGCTTGTGACAAGCGTACGAAGGTCATCTGGTTATGCTCCCCCAACAACCCTACAGGAAATGATATCAATAGGGAGGAGATGGTCAAACTGCTCGTCAAGTTCCAAGGTATAGTGGTGGTTGATGAGGCTTATTCCGAATTCTCCAATCAGAAACCGCTCAGGCTTGACCTCAGCCAATATCCTAACCTTATTGTCCTCAACACCATGTCGAAGGCCTGGGCTGGAGCTGCCATCCGTCTTGGTATGGCTTTCGCTTCAACCGACATCATCGGCCTTTTCAATAAGGTAAAGTATCCCTACAATGTCAACAAGCTTTCGCAAGAGAAGGCCTTGGAGTTGCTTCGTAACCAAAGCGGGTACAGGCAGCACCTTGTCATGGTATTGGAGGAGAGGGAAAAACTCATGAGCGCTTTCAACTCCTTGCCGATTTGCGAGAAGATATACCCAACGGCAGCCAACTTCTTCCTTGTGAGGGTTACTGATGCCAATGCCATTTACCGCTATCTAGTGGAACAAGGCATCATTGTACGAAATAGAAGCAGGGTCACACTTTGTGAGAATTGCCTCCGCATCACCATTGGAACCAAAGCCGAGAACAGTGCGTTGCTCTCAGCCCTTATCAAGTACAAGCCATAAATCCCTATATCAAGCCCATCGTCCCTATTCAGCTTATCACATCCATCAAAATGAAAACAGCACTATTCATCGACCGCGACGGCACCATACTCTGTGAACCAGAGGACGAGCAAATCGATTCCTTTGAAAAGTTCCGTTTTGTTGACAACGTCATCTCCAATCTCGCATTCCTGCGCACACACACATCCCATGAACTGGTGATGGTCAGCAACCAGGACGGGCTTGGAACCGATGCCTATCCCGAGAAGGATTTCTGGCCCACCCACAATCTGATGCTTCAGACACTGAAAGGAGAAGGGCTGGTCTTCGACGACATCCTGATTGACCGTTCTTTTCCGGAGGACAACCTTCCCACGCGTAAACCTGGTACAGCCATGCTGACCAAATACCTTGGAGGTGATTACGACCTGTCCAACTGCTATGTGGTGGGCGACCGGGAGACCGATGCGATGCTGGCTCTCAACCTTGGCTGCAAGGCCGTGATTTTAGGGGGAGCTCAGTCGTCATTGCGAGACAAGCTTGTCGAGAAATATGCCTACAGCGACCAGGTTATGGTTGTTGATTCATGGAATGAGGCGGCAGAATTGATTTATGCCGGGCACAGAGTGGCAAGCGTCAGAAGAACCACTAAGGAAACGGATGTCGATATCCGTCTCGACCTCGATGGGCATGGGCAATGTGATATCTCTACAGGACTTGGGTTCTTCGACCACATGCTTGAGCAAATCGCCAAGCACGGCAATGTGGGACTGCGGATTCATGTCAAGGGCGACCTCCATGTGGATGAGCACCATACCATCGAGGATACAGGTATAGCCCTCGGCGAGTGTTTCCTCAAAGCCCTTGGCGACAAGAGGGGCATCGAGCGCTATGGTTACTGTCTCCCCATGGACGACTGCCTTTGCCAGGTGGCGATTGACTTCGGGGGCAGGGCATGGCTTGTCTGGGACGCGCAGTTCCACAGGGAAAGAGTAGGGGATATGCCCACCGAGATGTTCCTCCATTTCTTCAAGAGCTTCAGCGACGCTGCCAAGATGAATCTCAACATCAAGGCAGAGGGTGACAATGAACACCATAAGATAGAGGGCATCTTCAAGGCGTTGGCCAGAGCCATCAAGATGGCGGTGAAGCGCGATGTCCACAATTTCCAGCTCCCCTCCAGCAAAGGGGTGCTGTAAGCTTGTCCTTGAGTCTCTACAGCCTGCGAAGAAACTTTTTATTCTTCTTTCTTCTTGTTTCCTAATCCCAATTTTCCGATGTGTCCTAACAGCGGATTGTTTTCGAGCAACTCTTCGGAACGGTAAAAGACATCATAGAATTGCTCGTTGAAGAAATTCTGTATGTTGCGCGACAATTTCATGGGACCCTCTTCTTTGGAACAAACGCAACGGAGGGCACGGGGAATCAAGCGTACGTCGATGTTCGGGCCAGTTTCCATTGGCTCGCCGTCGAAGTGGATGACTCCTGGTTTCGAGCGCTTGATGGTCAGGTTTCGGCATCGGAAGGTCTTGATACGGCTGTTGGTATCGATGGTGCCGTTGAATAACTGGATGGCAATGGCGGGTGCGTCGACGATGTTGAAAGGCTCAAGTATAGTCACGTCCATCAGTCCGTCGCGCACCGAGGCCTGGGGTGCTATGAATGCGTTATTGCCGTATTGTGAGGCATTTGCGCATGAGATGAGGAATGCGTTGTGGGTGGATTTCACGTTGTATTCGTCCTCACTCTCCAACTCGTAAGTTTCCGGGTTGTAGTTCAGTCCGTTTTTCAATACGTTTTCGATATAAGACAAAGGGCCGCGCTTGCCACTCTCGGAGAATTTCGCAGAGATGAAAGCGTCGAACCCCACTCCGCAAGTGCAGAAGAACGGTGTGCCGTTGACCAACCCGTAGTCCATGGGAAGAATATAGCCGTCGTTGATGAGACGGAGTGCCTTTGGTGACTCCATGGGAATCTGCAGGTGACGGGCCAATCCGTTGCCAGAGCCAAAGGGGATGATAGCAAGGGCGGTCTGGCTGTTGACTAACGAACGTGCAACTTCGTTTACAGTGCCGTCGCCACCTACAGCGCAGACGATATCCACTTTGTCCTTCACTGCTTGCGTGGCAATGTCGGTTGCATGTCCTTTGTGGTCAGTCCGCACAATCTCCACATCGTAGCGAATGCTGTCGATAAGGGTGGTGATGGTACGTTCCACCACATCCTTACCCCTGTTGCCGGATATAGGATTGATGATGAAGACTATTTTCTGTTTTCCTGAACTCATCACAGGCTATTTTTTATTTTACGACTGCAAATTTAGCATTTCAGACTTAATTTTTCGCTTTTATTACCCTTTGTTTTGTTTAAAATGCATTTTTTTACACGAAAGGATGGGAATACAAACAATTTTTAGTAACTTTGCACTCTGATTGGACAAATCAAGAAGTAATAAAAGGATTTTAAAATCATAAAAACAAAAAAAGTGCCTTGAGAGGACATGTTTTTCTGATTGAAGCATAGACCCACCATAATGGGGGACACATTATTAAATTAATTACTATGCGACAAGAAGACGGATATAACGACGGCATACATGTCCCAGACTCATAGGGTTGCTAATTTAATTATGGGTTTATTACAAGACAGATTCAAGAAGTATAGAGAACCTCAGAAATTCATGCAATTAGGGGTTTATCCTTACTTCAGACAAATCGACAGCCATCAGGACACCGAAGTCATGATGAGCGGCAAAAAAGTACTCATGTTCGGTTCAAATTCTTACATGGGCCTCACTTATGACAAGAGAATTGTCGATGCCGCTGTAAAGGCAGTTCAGAAATACGGTACAGGATGCGCTGGGTCGAGATTCCTCAATGGAACACTTGACATCCATGTTCAGCTTGAGCATGAGTTGGCAGATTTTGTCGGCAAAGACGACGCCTTGGTTTATTCCACGGGCTTTACTGTGAACTCAGGAGTTGTATCCTGCTTGACTGGGCGTAACGACTATATCCTCGGCGATGACCGTGACCATGCTTCTATTGTGGATGGAAGAAGGCTTTCATATTCCACTTTCCTCCATTATAAGCACAATGACATGGAAGACCTTGAGGCCAAACTTAAGATCTGTAATCCCGAGGCAGTGAAACTCATTGTCACTGATGGACTTTTCTCCATGGAAGGCGACTTGGCCAAACTGCCAGAGATAGTCGAGCTCAAGAAGAAGTACAATGCCTCCATCATGGTGGATGAGGCTCATGGACTTGGTGTTTTCGGACGCAATGGACGAGGCACCTGCGACCATTTCGGAGTGACCGATGATGTGGACCTCATCATGGGTACTTTCAGTAAGTCGCTTGCATCCATTGGTGGTTTCATCGCTGCTGATTCCGACACCATCAACTACCTCCGACACAATTCCAGAACATATATCTTCAGCGCCAGCAACACACCAGCTACCACTGCTGCAGCCATGGAGGCACTGAACATCCTCAAGTCTGAGCCAGAGAGGATAGAGAATTTGTGGAAGGTGACCAATTACGCTCTTGCCCGATTCAAGGACGCCGGATTTGAAATGGGAGAAACAGAGAGTCCGATTATTCCTCTTTATGTGAGGGATGTGTTCAAGACTTTCAAGGTGACCAAGTTGGCTTTCGACAACGGTGTGTTCATCAATCCTGTTATTCCTCCCGCATGCGCTCCTCAGGACACATTGGTACGTGTAGCTCTTATGGCCACCCACACCACCGAGCAGGTGGACCGTTGCGTCGAGGTGATGGTCAAGGTCTTCAAACAGGAAGGACTGCTATAATCTGGAAATCCGGAATGTCCGGAAGCATTGAAAACAACAAACAGGGCCGTTTCCCATTGGAAGCGGCCCTGATTGCGTAATGAGGGATTCTCGGACAATCCTGATTGTTCCGCAGGTTACTGTGGAGGCATTGGACCATCAGAGGGTGGTGCTGGAAAAGTCCCGATTTTGGTTACTTGAGATTTCAGCACATCAGTTTTCTCCACAAGTCTGAAGTTCGAGTCATCAGGAGTAATGGCCAATCCGAAGAACGTGTTTTCTTGATTGATGGCATTTCCTTTGACAATGGTAAAAGGTGAACCCTGAATGATTTGTTCAGAACTAAACAGCACCTGTCCGCCCATCTTCCCATAATTGCGCTTGAGGTTGAGGGTAAGTAAAGGATGGTCTTCGCCAGAAGCCACACCAATGCAGCCAGTGCTGTCGAGCTCGCCACCATAGATGATGGAGGCCTGACGGGATTTTTCGGAAGGAATAGTGTGGTTCCCACCTGTGGCTATAACCCTTCCCCCGTGGATGTAGAGACGGTAACCGTCTTCCTCGTTGGCGTCAAGACCACATTCAGGGGCTCTTCCGCCGCTTACCACCACGGTGCCGCCGTTGATGATGAGGTTGCCGTTGGCATCCAAGCCGTCGTTAGCGGAAGAGCATGCATAGATGCGTCCTCCGTTCACTACGAGGTCTTCGCTCGAGTTGATTGCGTCGTCGGAGGCAGCCACACAGATGTCACCGCCATTGAGCAGCATTACGCCTTTCGATTCTATACCCTCGCATTTCTCTCCACCCGACGACAATACGCAGACGCGGCCTCCATTAATAGCAAGAACGCCCTTGCTTGAAATGCCGCGTTTGCTGGAATTGCTTGCATCGACATTCAGCACTCCTCCGTACACCAGTATGCCAGTCTTGGCAGAGACACCTTTGCCCTCGTGGCTTTTCACGTGGATAACGTTTCCTGGACGGAACTCCACTTCTTCGTCGGCACGTATGCCCGACTTGCTGTTGCATTCGATGTGGAGTTTGCCACGTCCGCTGAACACCAGGTTATGCTCAGTCAGAACAGTACCTTTGATACTGTTCTTTTTCTTCTTCACCCCAGAGGCATTGGCTTTGGCTTGTTGCTTGCTTTGTTTCTTTAAGTCATCGATGGAATAGTTGGCCGCCCCGTCGTCATCGGGGTCTTGGTTTTTCTTGCTTTCCTTGAGCACGAATCCGTCTTCCAGGTAGTTGTCGTCGCTAGCCAGCACGATGTAGGTGTAGGGGGCGCTTGTCACGGAGATGGCGCTGCCATCCGGGTTCTTGACATGGCATCCGCTGAGTGAAATCTTCACGTTCGACGGGCTGCTGATACTCAGTGAGCCATTGTCGGTGGAACCTTTCACGATGTACTCCACGCCTGTAGCAGAGGATGATATGGACACATCAGCACCAATTGTATTCACCGAAACACCCGATATGGACGGAGCCACAGTAGCTTTGTTGCCAGAGAAGGTCACCTCTACCTGCTTGTTGAATTGGGTGTTTTCCACATAGTCCATGTAGTTAGAAGCAGATGGAGAAGTCTCTATCTGTTCGTTTTCCACCTCCGTGAGGGGCAGGGGGGTGTCGTCTAATTCCACACCGAAGAAAGAGATATCCTCTCCCTGGACCATCCCAACGGGAGGGCCAGGGAAATGAGGATTCTGTTTCTTGTCATTGGTGCACGAAAAGGCGAGAAACGCGGTCGCGCACAGAAAGGGAATATACAGTTGATGCTTCATTCTGTTTATTCATCGTCATCGTCCGGTGCTTGGTCGATGAGGTCCATGAACTGGTCGAGTTTCGGTGTGATGATGATTTGTGTGCGGCGGTTGCGCTGGCGTCCCACGGAGCTGTCGTTGGAGGCGATGGGGTTGTACTCACCGCGTCCGCCTACAGTCAGGCGTTTGGGGTCAACTCCGTAATCGTTCTGCAGGCACTGAACCACGGATGATGCACGAAGTGCACTGAGGTCCCAGTTGTTGCGGATGTTGGTACGTGAGATAGGCACATTGTCGGTGTTACCCTCTATCAGCACGTCGTAGTCCTTGTAGTCGATGATGATTTTTGCAATCTTGCCCAAGGTCTGGCTTGCACGTTCGTTGATTTCGTAACTGCCCGACTTGTAGAGCATATTGTCGGCAAGGGAGATGTATACCACCCCCTTGAGTACTTTCACGTCCACTTCGTCTTTCTCTGAACCAGAGAGGGAGCGTGTGAGGTTGTTGGTCAGCAACATGTTCAGAGAGTCGCTCTTAGACTTGGCTTCCACCAGTTCCTTGATGAACTTGTTGGAGGCGTTGATTTCGTCAACGAGTTTTGAGATGTTGACGTTGCCTTCGGAGTTTTGCTGGATACTCTTCTCCAAGGAACGTTGCAGACTGGCATATTGCTCTTTCAGTTCAGCGTTGCGTTCCTTTGCATCGGCGAGCATGTCTTCCAGACTTTTCGCTTTGCTCTTGCTCTCGGTCAGTTGCATCTTCAAGTCATTGTTCTCTGTCTTCAGTTGGTTGTTGGCTTCAGTCAAGGCCAGCAACTGTTTCTTGCTGCCACAACTTGAGAGCAGCACACATACAATGGCGATGGCCATTGTGCTCATTAATTTTCTCATCTTAAAGTATTGGTTTAATAAAACGTTGTAATCGATTCGTAATTAATTATTTATTTTTTTTTCTAGACATTCTAGACATTCTAGATTTTCTAGATAATCTAGATTCTTCTTGTCTGTTTTGGGCTTTTGAAATCAGAAGCTGTAGAGGGCGCTGATGACAAAGCGGTTGTTCGACACATCGTGGGTGTCATGCACCTTACCTTTATCATCGTTGGTGCCGTACCAAGCGGTAGTCAGACTGTATTCAGCACCAATCTTCCAATGGGGGATGTTGTAGGTGAGTTCCACGCTGGCATGGGTGAGTTGATCGACATCAGTGCCAGTTCCGCAAAGGTTGAACACTTCTTTTGAAGCACCGAGGTTCTTGAGGTAGCCGAGGAAGACGCCCCCGCGCCATTTGGTACCGTACATCACGTTGAGCCAGCTGTGAGAGATGCGAAGAGGTGCGTATTCGCGTTCGTCGGTCTCGTTGTTGATGCTCGTCGAGCCGTAGCCACCCAACGTACTGCACTGTGTGAGGTTGGAGCTGAGTACAGACTTACCGGCGACCATCAACTTCTTGTCCTTGTATTTGAAGTGGACTTCGCCAGACAGACCGTTGATTCGTTCCGACACCTTATATGATTCTTGCATACCATTGTTGGGATTAATCACTGAACTGGACAGACGCGGAACCAGCGAGGAGAAGTGGAGGCCTGCGCCGGCAGTCCAGGTTGCGTCTTGGTAGTCGAGGCCTACGAACATCTCTGGGATGTTGCTGTTGTGGATGTAGTCGCGGCTCTTGCCTTTGGGACCCACCGACAGATATTGCGTCTGCCACAGGATGGAAGCACGGAACAGGAGGTTCTTTGGAGCATAACTGTATTGGATTTGTGGAGCGCGGTTGAAGGGTTGGAAGGGTGCTCCCATGTTCAGGTTCATCAGTTCGGGTGCCACAGTGCCGTAGAGCGGATGCCAGGTCTGTCCCAGAAGCCACTCATTGTTTCCCCAGTCGAGTTTGGCGTAGGCGTGGCGAAGACGGATGACACCGAAGGTGGAACCAGAGCCTCGGAAGTCGAACTCTATTTTGGCTGAAGTCTTGGCTCCCCAGATTTCGGGTCCTGTCAGATCGACGCCCAGTCGGGTATGCAGGTTGTAGAGGCTGCTTTCGGCATGTGCGTTCATGTCATGGCCCAGCGGGTCGTAGGCATGGTCTTTGGGGAACATGAGGAAGATGCCTTCCACAGTCTCCTCATTCTGTCGTGAGTTGAAGAAATAGTCCGTACGGGCCAGTCCATAGATTTTGTATGTGAAGTCTTTTATTTCTTGTGCCTGCGATTTGATGGCGAATGCCAGCAGGAAGATGGAGATGAGTGTAAAACGTTGCATAGTTATTGTGTTTTTTGGTGAATATCGTCAGTTTGTATACAGTTACTTTTGTTTTCTTTGTGCAAGTTACGATTTTTTCAAACAATAATTGCCCTTGGTGTGGATTATTTCATGAAAAAGTCCTATTTTTGCAATATCAAGAACGAAAAAACAAACAATAACCTTAAAAATCGGTACGAATTATGTTAATGATTGTCGAATTACTAGTGGTGCTGCTTGCTTTGTATGTGGGTTCGCGCTACGGCTCATTGGCACTGGGCGCCATCTCAGGAATAGGTCTCGCTATCTTGGTTTTCGGTTTCGGTCTCAAGCCTGGCACACCACCTACAGATGTTATCTATATCATCATTGCGGCAGTGACCTGCGCAGGCATCATGCAGGCATCGGGCGGTATGGACTGGCTCATACAGGTTGCTGAAAAGATGCTGAGGAAACATCCCGACCACATCACGTTTTATGCTCCATTATGCACCTTCTTCCTCACCGTTTTGGTGGGAACAGGCCATGTGGTCTATACCCTTATGCCTATCATTGTGGATATTTCCATCAAGAAGGGTATACGTCCCGAGCGTCCATGTGGAGTGGCTTCGGTAGCATCACAGGTGGGTATCACCTGTTCGCCCATCGCTGCCGCAGTTGTGGCCTTTACCACCATCTCCGCCGCCAACGGATTCCATGTCACCATCCCTCAGGTGCTGATGGTCACCATCCCCGCTTGTCTTTGTGGACTTATGGCTGCAGCCGCTTGTTCCTATAGAAGAGGAAAGGACCTCGATAAGGACCCTGATTTCCAGAAGAGGATTTCCGATCCCCAGGTCTATAATTATGTTTATGGCAACACAGCGACCACACTCGACAAGAAGATAAGCAAGGACGCCAAATTGGCCGTTTATATTTTCCTTTTCGCTTTGCTCATCATTGTGATATTTGCCGCCTTCCAAAATATTCTGCCTGAGTACAATACAGTCAAGGCCGTGAAGGACGCAGCCAATGTCACCCTCTTCGACGGCCAGACACTCACCCCCGACCAGATTGCCAAATTGGGTATCGTGATGGATGGGGTGACCGAGGCCACCACGACCAAATTGAAGATGAACCTCGTCATCCAAATTGTG
>JAFXVU010000200.1 GCA_017534705.1 Bacteroidaceae bacterium | reverse complement strand
ATGGAGAGTACCAAGTTGCCACGCAGAGCGTTGTTGTAGAGTGTGTCATTGGGCACCTCCCCATCGAGCAGGTGCAAGAAGCCGCGCTGCCATACGCATGCGGCCTTACCGTCGTCTTGAACAGTCACCACGGGTTTGCTGTCCACATATCCATCGTTGGTAGTGATATTGATTTTCTCCCACAGACCAGTTTCCACGTTCTTGATGACCGACGAGAGGAATGTGCATGACGAGAGCTCATTGCTCTTCTCTGCAGCAGTCTCAGCCACCACCTCGCTAGTCTCAACCTTACGTCCCAATTCCTCAAACACCACAACCTCGTGTTCACCTCGCTTCGAACGCATGTGACTCATCGTGGTATTATCTGACTGTGAGATATTAACTGATGTATTGTCGTCCAAGTTCAGCACAGTCACACAGTCGTCGTTGTAGTCGGCAGGATTGCGCAAGTCGTTATACACCACATGGGTGTCGTCAAGGAAGTGCGGGTTGGCATCGGCAGCCACATCTCCGACAAGTGTCGCGCCGAAAGTCGAGGCACCAAGCAGCGGCAAACGACGGTAACTCTCGGCCACAGTCTTGGCATTTTCGTTATTAGGAACCCACCAAGGATACTTCGCATGGAAGGGGTTGTGGTTGTTATCCTTTGGGAAGAGCCATTTCTTTCCCCAAGTGAAACCGGCACGTCCTGCCCAGTTGAAGATGAACGAGTGGATGTTGGCATAAGCCTCCACACCACCCACCACAAGGCCAAATCCACCGTGGTCAGGTGCTTGTTTCTTAAAAGGCCCAGCCAAACCATATCCCACACCAAGTTTCAAGCCTCCTCTGACACCAGCAGCAACATGGAACATCGGGTTAGGTGGTGTTGAGAACTCTGCCCACACTCCGACTTTGGCCTTGAGCGACACTTGGCCGTAATAGCCATAGCTGTCCAAATTGAAAGTTTCGCCTGCCTTGTCGTACATTTTCACACCACCTTCCACTTCTGCACGGGCGTCGAAGTTGAATCCGATGTGGAAACAAGGCAACTTCTTGAAGATGGCTCCGAAACCGCCAGCATTCAGATAACTATTCAGAAGGTCGGGTGAAGCCAACGAGATGCCATAGCCTCCCTTGAAGCTCAATTGGTCGAGGATAAAGTAGTTGCCGTTTGTACCAGCGCCAGGACCGAACGGCATCGACATGCCCAACGTACCGCTCAGCGTCATTCCCACTCCAATGGCAGCAGGCGTATAGCTGAAGATGTCGTCCATCTCATTCAGAATCCAATCCTCCAGTTTTGCCGTTCCCTTTTGGTTATAGCCAAGGTTGTGATCCTTGTCCTTATACCAAAGCGACTGTTTGTTATTCCCGTAGTATTCTTTCGCTTCCTCGCGCAACACACTGCCCCTTTCGCTCGCTCCTTGCGTACCATAGGCCATTGTTGTATTCGAGGTGATTACCTGATTTCTGAAGTCGATGTTCAAAGACTGGGTAACCACAATGGGAGAGAAATTCAGGGTGAAGTTCGCAGGCATGTTGAGACTGAATCCAGCATCAGCAAAGGCCACGTCGCGCGATTTGTTATTTGTGCCAGGAACATGCTCTTTCGCTTTCTTTTCCACTTCTTCCCTAGCCTTCTTCCTGTCGATGTAGAGAGGGTAAAAGTAGGGGAACTCCGCATACTCGAAGTTGCCCGCCTTCATCTTCAGCCGAAAGAGTTTGTTAAAAGGCAGTACATCCTCCATGTTGTAGGACATATCCACATAGTTATATGTGAATGACGGGAAGTCCGAGATGTCTGTCACCCTCGCAGAGGGGCGGTCGAACTCATATTCCTTTTCCGAAGCAACATCCGTGCCGAAGAGTTTCACCGAGCCTATAGATTGCCCACGCGGTATGGCGAACGAGAGTTCCATCTTGGCATACTTCTCAATCGGACCGTTGTTCATCACCTTCGGATACTGGTGGCCTGCATCTTGCACATAATAGAGCGTGTCGGCCGTCGGGCGGAAAGTGATGTCGAAGTCCTCGATATCGCATTCTGCATGGTCGTCGCCATAGATGTAGACCACGTTTTTGGTATCGTGCAGCACCATCACGTGCGAACTGCTCATTGCGATACTGCCGTCGTTATTGCGGTTGGTGAGCAACTGCACGGTAGCCGAGCAAAGCGTCTCGTCTACAATGCGAGTCACGGGGTCGGCTGCACCAGGATACTTATAGAGCCTTGGCACATAGCCCGATGCCACAATCTCCATGAATGCGGGGCGTCCGAAGGTGAGCAGGCGGTGCTGCTTAATCTTGCGATCGTAGCCCAGATACCTCATGCGATCGGTATTAGGGATGCGCTCACCCTTCTCATTGATAGCCTCAACATGGAAGGTGGCGCGCTCGATGTCCTCGCCTTTGCTGTTAAGCAATTTCACGTAGAGCGTGTCGAAACGCTCGTAGAGCCCTGAGCCTATCCAGTTGAAATTCACCAGTTCGCGGTCTTCATGCTTGTCAAGTTTGAAAGACGAGGACAGGCTCGTAATGCTATAGTCAGGATCCAGAGTGACACCTGGGTGCAGGCGAGCCTTGTTCAGGCGCAACTTGTGCTCTTCCTTGGGATAGTTAGGATCACCGCTGATGAGGAACACATCCATCAAGTCGTGGCCGTTGTCCACATAGAAGCTTTGGAATGCCGTTTCGCGCAACGACAGCGTTGTGGTGTCACGTTGGAACGTACCGTCTTTATCAGAATGGCCGAGCACATATTGCAAGCGGTAAACCTCCTTGCTTAGTTGTCGTTTCGAGTCGAGTTGGAAGATGTAGAGGTTTTCATCTCCCCAATCATACACATGGTACTTGAATGATATACTGTCGGCCTCGTTGTCGGTCTTGTAGACCTTGATCTTCACATCCTCACCTTGTCGGGGGGCATTCACATAGAAATAGCGGCTCACCGAGAGCGTCTGCGGAGACT
>JAFXVU010000199.1 GCA_017534705.1 Bacteroidaceae bacterium | reverse complement strand
CTGATTCTCTTGTTCATCGTCGGCAAGTATGGTTTCCCGACCATTGTGGGGATGGTGGATAAACGCAAGAATTTCATCGACGAGTCGCTGCTGGCAGCCAAGGAGGCTAACGAACGTTTGGCTGGCATCAAGGAGGAAGGTGAGCGGCTACTTCAGCAGGCGCGAGAAGAACATGCCTCGATACTGAAAGACGCTGAGGCATCTCGCCAGCGTATCGTTGGTGAGGCACGTGAAGAGGCCAAGGCCGAGGGCGCGCGGATGATAGCGGAAGCCAAACAGCAAATCCAGACGGAGAAGGACGCTATGATGGGCGACCTGCGTCGTCAGGTGGCTGACCTTTCCGTGGCTATTGCCGAGAAGATTCTTCGTGAGAAAATCAACACTGACAGTGCGCAAATGTCGCTTATTGACAGAATGTTGGACGAGGCGGAGAGAAACAGAAAATGATGGATATGTTCATAAAATAGTAAATCGCTATGAACACTGGTCTGATAGCATACAGATACGCCAAGGCATTGCTCCTTTACGCAGTGGGGGAGCATGTGGAGGACACCGTTTACCACGAGATGTTGTCCGTACTGAACAGTTTCAGACAGTTGCCTCAAATACGTCAGGTATTGGGCAACCCAGTCACCAAAACATCCGACAAATTAAAACTGATGCTCCAGATGTGTGCTTCCACACCACCTAGCACGGCTTACGAACGATTTGTTGAGATGCTTATTGACAACAATCGTGAGGAATTGCTTTTGCAGTGCTCTCGTCAGTACATCGAGCAATACCGAGAGAAGAAGCACATCTATGTGGTGCGTCTAACCACTGCCACGGAAAGCGACCAGATGACTGTGGACCGTCTTACGAGCCTGCTGAAAACTTTCGACAGTTCCGCTACGGTGGAGTACGAGAAGACAATAGACCCTGACATCATTGGTGGGTTCGTTGTTCAGGTAGGTTATAATCGTGTGGATGGCAGTGTGAAGAGTCAACTCAATGAAATAGCGAGGAATTTGAGATAAACAATAAACAGGAAAAAGATATGGACAATATAAAGACAAGCGAGGTGTCGCAGGTGTTGCTCAACCAATTGAAGCAGATGGACACTCGCCTCAAATTCGAGGAGGTGGGTGAGGTGCTTCAGGTCAGCGACGGTGTGGTGCGCATCTATGGTTTGCTCAATGCCGAGGCGGGCGAGTTGTTGGAGTTTGACAATGGTGAACATGCTGTGGTGATGAACCTTGAAGTGGACAATGTTGGTGCTGTGTTATTAGGTTCCACTGACCGAATCAAGGAAGGTATGGCTGTCAAACGCACAGGCAGGATTGCTTCCATCGACGTCAGTGAGCAGATGCTTGGTCGAGTGGTAGATCCGCTTGGCCAGCCCATTGATGGTCTTGGACCTATTGGTGGCGAGAAGGTGGAGATGCCATTGGAGAGAAAAGCTCCAGGTGTGATTTACCGCCAACCAGTGAATGAGCCGCTGCAGACCGGCATCAAGTCCATTGATGCCATGATTCCTATCGGCCGTGGACAACGCGAGCTTATCATTGGCGACCGACAGACAGGCAAGACGGCCATAGCGATCGATACCATCATTAACCAGCGTGGCAACTACGAGGCGGGACATCCCATCTACTGCATCTATGTGGCTATCGGACAGAAAGGAAGCACCGTTGCCAGTATCGTCAACATTTTGAAGGCGCACAAGGCTATGGACTACACTATCGTAGTGTCGGCCACCGCAGCTGTATCGGCTCCTTTACAGTATTTTGCTCCTTTTGCAGGCGCTGCCATTGGCGAGTATTTCCGCGATACCGGACGCAGTGCTTTGGTGGTATATGACGACCTCTCCAAACAGGCTGTGGCCTACCGTGAGGTGTCGCTGATTCTTCGCCGTCCCTCGGGCCGTGAGGCTTATCCTGGTGATGTGTTCTATCTCCACAGCCGATTGCTGGAACGTGCAGCGCGCATTATCGACCAACAAGAGGTGGCGGAGAAGATGAATGACTTGCCTGAAAGTCTGAAAGGGCGTGTAAAGGGTGGAGGGTCGCTCACCGCGCTTCCTCTAATTGAAACCCAGGCGGGTGACGTGTCAGCATATATCCCTACCAATGTGATATCCATTACTGACGGACAAATCTTCCTCGAGACCGACCTCTTCAACCAAGGTTTCCGACCAGCCATCAACGTGGGTATTTCCGTGAGCCGTGTGGGTGGTTCGGCACAGATTAAGAGTATGAAGAAAGTGGCTGGTACACTGAAAATCAGTCAGGCACAGTACCGTGAACTGGAAGCCTTCGCCAAGTTCTCTAGCGACATGGATCCCGTGACTGCCATGACGATTGACAAGGGACGCAAGAATAACAAACTGCTCATTCAGCCCCAGTATAGTCCAATGCCTGTGGGCGAGCAGATAGCCATACTCTATTGTGGCATCAACGGACTGCTCAAGGATGTTCCACTTGATGAGGTACAAGCTTTTCAAAGCCGTTTCCTAGACAATCTGAGGTCGTTCCATAAAGATGACGTGATTGATGTGCTTGCCTCAGGAAAGATCAGCGATGAGGTCACCGACATCATACGGAAAGTGGCGGCGGAGACCATTGGGCATTGATTATTGGCCATTGAGCATTGACCATTGAGCATTGACCATTGGCTTCGCCTAAAATGTTCACGCTCGGCATAGCTCGAACAAGTTCGGCTCTGCCCTTGCTTAATCGCATTTTTGAGTATTGTTTTCTTGCATTGAAAAATAACGAAAAAAAACACTGCTGAATGTCTTTAAAGGAAATAAAAACAAGAATCCAATCGGTTCAGAACACCCGAAAGATTACCTCTGCGATGAAGATGGTGGCTTCAGCCAAACTACATCATGCCCAAGAGGCAATTTCAAGTATGTTGCCTTATCAGACGATGCTTTACGGTATTTTGTCGCGTTTCCTTGCCGAGGGGGAGTCGGTGCAGACTGAATATCAGCAGAAACGTGAAGTAAACAATGTGGCGCTGATAGTGTTCTCTTCTAATTCCAGCCTGTGCGGTGCCTTCAACTCCAATATGATGAAACATTTTACAGAGGTGGTAAAAAAGTACGAACAGAGTCTTGGAAAAGAGCACATCATGGTTTATCCCATAGGCCGTAAGATTGCCGACCACGTGAAGAAAACAGGCTTTACGCCTCAGGGCGATTTCACCCGACTTGCAGACAAACCCGACTATACCCAGGTGCAGGCTATTGCTGATGAGCTTATGGAGATGTTCCGCAAAGGCAAAATCGATAGGGTGGATTTGCTCTACAATCACTTCAAAAACACTGCCACGCAAATTTACATGCACGAGCCTCTGCTTCCTCTCGATGTGGAATCATGTCTGAATAGCAGTCTGTTTCAAAAGAAGGATAACGTCACGACAAGTCAGGAAGCCACTGGTCAAAACGACAATCACAACGACAAAAATGAAGGAGACATCAAATCGAACTATATCATCGAGCCATCTGTAGAAGAAATGCTCAGCAGTCTGTTGCCTAAAGTGGTCAGACTGAAACTATTCACATCTCTTCTCGATAGCAATGCCTCAGAGCACGGTGCGCGCACCATGGCCATGCAGATTGCCACCGACAATGCCGACGACTTGCTCAACGAACTCAGCATCCTCTATAACAAGACACGTCAGCAGGCTATCACCAGCGAACTCCTTGATATTGTTGGAGGTTCGTTCAAGTAAAAGGATTATGAAACTCGAACTGTCGCGCGACGATATCAATGTCCTTACCCTTATTCAAAAGCTTATTTAACCTGTTGATTGTAATTTTATTATAAAACTCTTTATTTGCAAAGTGGAAATGGCACTTTCGTGTGATGTCAGTATAAAAAGAAAAAGTGGATAGGCTATATCCACTTTTTTCTTTTTCAAGTTTGCAGAAATGGGATATTTTTTGTTACTTTGTAAATTGTTAAGACGGAACCAAAAAGAAAACGAAAAGAAGTTTCTGTTTATCAATAAGAAATGTTTTTAGAAAACAATAATTATCAAAATCAATTATGAAGAAAAGTGCATTGCAGATTGCAAGGGCTGCCTATCAGCCCAAATTGCCAGAGGCTTTGAAAGGCCCTGTGGCAGTGAAAGAAGGCGCTCCCACTCAGTCGGTGGGCGACCAGGACAAAATCAAGGAATTATTCCCCAACACTTATGGCATGCCAGTGATTGAGTTCGTCAAGGGCGAAGCCAAGCAGTATCCATCCTACAATGTGGGTGTGATTCTCTCTGGTGGTCAGGCTCCTGGTGGTCACAATGTGATTTCAGGTCTGTTCGATGGTGTGAAAGCCACCAACCCAGACAACAAACTCTATGGTTTCATTCTTGGCCCAGGCGGTTTGGTTGACCACAAGTATATGGAATTGACAGCCGACATTATCGACGAGTATAGAAATACGGGTGGTTTCGACATCATTGGTTCGGGACGTACCAAACTGGAAAAGGTAGACCAGTTTGAGAGTGGTATCCAGATTCTTCGCGAATTGGGCATCAAGGCACTCGTGATTATCGGTGGAGACGATTCCAACACTAACGCTTGTGTGCTTGCTGAGTATTATGCAGCCAAGAAATACGGTGTGCAGGTGATCGGTTGCCCCAAGACCATCGACGGCGACCTGAAGAACGAACAGATTGAGACATCCTTCGGTTTCGACACTGCTTGCAAGACTTATAGCGAACTTATCGGCAACATCCAGCGTGACTGTAACTCAGCCCGTAAGTACTGGCACTTCATCAAACTGATGGGTCGTTCAGCATCTCATATCGCTTTGGAGTGCGCTCTTCAGACTCAGCCCAACATCTGCCTCATCTCTGAGGAGGTGGAAGCCAAGGCTATGTCTCTCGATGACATCGTGACCCAAATCGCCAATGCCGTGGCTCTTCGCGCAGAGGAAGGAAACAACTTCGGTACAGTGCTTGTGCCAGAAGGACTCATCGAGTTCATTCCTGCTATCAAGAGCCTCATCAAAGACCTTAACGAAGTGCTTGCCACTCCTAAGGCCAAGACCGTGGCTCGTGAGAAGTTGATTGATTACATCAAGAAGCATATCACAAAGGAAAACCTCGCCACCTTCAACTCCCTGCCAACAGAGGTGTCCACTCAACTCGCACTTGACCGCGACCCACACGGTAACGTACAGGTATCGCTTATCGAGACAGAGAAACTGCTTTCTGGACTTGTGGAGGAGAAACTTGAAGAGATGGCTGCAGAAGGCAAATACAAAGGTAAGTTCGCCTCCCAGCATCACTTCTTCGGTTATGAGGGACGTTGTGCCGCTCCATCTAACTATGATGCCGACTACTGCTATTCCCTTGGTTACAATGCCGCTCAACTGATTGCCTCAGGCAAGACAGGCTACATGTCAATTGTCAAGAACACTACAGCTCCTGCTTCTGAATGGATTGCCGGTGGTGTGCCCATCACGATGATGATGAACATTGAGCGTCGTAATGGTGAGGACAAGCCAGTTATCCGAAAGGCTTTGGTAGAACTTGATGGCGCTCCATTCAAGTACTTCGCTGCTCATCGTGACGAGTGGGCAAAAGAGACCTGTTATGTTTATCCAGGTCCTATCCAGTACTTCGGTCCAACTGAGGTTTGCGACCAGCCCACTAAGACTTTGCAACTCGAACAGCAGAAATAATCTCTGCCGAAAGAATTTCAAGCTCAACAGCCACGTCCTCTCCTTCATCAAAAGACTGGGCCGTGTGCTGTTGAGCCCTTTTTTTAAGACTGTTCATAATGTCCTTAAGGACTTTAAAGACATTAATGGCTTTATCGACCTGATATCCTATTTAGAAGATGGTGG
>JAFXVU010000198.1 GCA_017534705.1 Bacteroidaceae bacterium | reverse complement strand
GCTACAACCATGGCCCCTTACTGCTATAACGAGATGTTCCGTCAATGTCGTGCTCTGACGACAGGTGCGACACTTCCCGCCACGGAATTGGCCGAATACTGCTATCGTTGTATGTATCAGGCTTGTACATCCCTCACGACACCATCCGCCCTACCAGCCTCTATATTGGCTAAGGGTTGCTATTTGGGTATGTATGTCAATACCGGCCTGACTGCAGCCCCATCTCTTCCTGCCACGACGCTTGCAGAGAGTTGTTATTACCAGATGTTCCAGAACAATCCGCACTTAGTTTCGTCACCAGCCCTGACGGCAACGACGTTGGCTGATATGTGTTACTATAAGATGTTTGCAGACTGTCCGTTATTAGAGACGGTAGGCGACATTTCCGCCACAACGACAGGTGAAAGTAGTTGCGAGTATATGTTTATGAATTGTACAAGTCTGGTTACCGCGCCCGCCCTTTCCGCCACGACATTGGCTCCTGCATGTTATAACTTCATGTTCAGTGGGTGCACCGCACTGACCAATGCTCCCGTGCTGCCAGCCACAACATTGGCTTCACAGTGCTATCAGCGTATGTTTGAAGGCTGCACCAGTCTCGTTACCGCTCCTGCCTTACCCGCGACCAACCTCGCCGACCTCTGCTACAACGATATGTTCTGGGAATGCACAAGCCTAAAGAACGCCCCCGAACTTCCTGCCACGGAATTGGCAGACTACTGCTACACCATGATGTTCCTTGGCTGCACCAGTTTGGAGAAAGCGCCGTTGTTGCCAGCGAAGACCCTGACTCCCGGTTGCTACGAGCACATGTTCATGAACTGCAACAGTCTGAACTACGTGAAGTGTATGGCAACCGACCTTGGTGACGAAAGCAGTACTGATGGTTGGTTGACCAATGTGGCAGCCACAGGAACATTCGTTCAGCCCGCCGGTGTGGATTGGTCAGGAAAAGGCACCACCGAAGGAACTTGGGGAGATGAAGGTGAAGAAGTGCCCTGCACGTTTGTACACGGCATACCCGCCGGTTGGACCATTCAGGAAGTAGAAGCAACCGTTGATTACTTCGACCTTGCAGTTTCCGATGCTGGTATATCCACCCTTTATCTTGACTTCCCCGTCGCTATTCCAGACGACATCAACTTGCTTGGTGTGTTCTATATTTATGACGTTGATGACCACGTCATGCTGATGAGGAGAATGAAAGACTATATCCCAGCAAACACAGGTGTGATAGTCATGGCAAATCCAGGGACGATTACCTTTACTGGCACAGATGAGGACGTAGCGGCAGTTACCGACAACAAGTTGCAGGGTGTAGTAGAGAAAACTCCCGTCTCTTCCATCTCAGGTACAGTCTATACAATGGGGCATGGAAAGAACAGCGGCTATATAGGTTTCCACAAATACACTGGCACAAACTTGCCAGCCCACAAGGCCTTCTATGTCCGCAACGGCTCGTCAAATGTCAATGGATTCAACCTTGTTCTTGACAATGAGGATGGCAGCACCACATCTATTGGGCAGGTTCAAGATGGAGAGTTCACCTCAGACGTTGTCTATGACCTGCAGGGCCGTCGTGTGGAGCACCCCACCAAAGGCATCTACATCGTGAACGGCAAGAAACAATACATCAAATAAACAAGACGACAATGAAGAAAAAAATATATTTAACGCCAGAGACGAAGGCCGTAGATTATGCGCCAAACAACGTCATAGCCATGAGTTGGAGTGATGAGGAAACCGATGAGGCACTTGTCGGTGAACGAGATGATGATGAAGGAGATTGGGATTCCTTTTGGGAATTGCGCGAATGACGTCTCGACATTGACACCTACTCGACATAGGCGAAAATAGTGAATAGAAGAGCCGTTCAGAATTTTTGGTATAGCCAAGGTTCTGGACGGTTTTTAATCTAAATGGAGTGATTTTTCCGTTTCCCTTCAGTATGGATGAAATAAAACGATGATTTTTGAGTTGTAATAAGTATAGGGTATGATAGATATTCGCTCGGATAATTATCTATTGAATCAGGTAGAACCACAAAAAAAGGAAGAAATGGGAAACGCAAAAGATTTAATCAAATATGAAGGCAACTACTCGGAGAAACGCTTCTGGGGTAAGTTGGGCAGTGTGGCGAAGAAGATAGGTTCTCGTCCTGTCTATTTGCTGCTGTTGCTGTTCTATGTCACTCGCGATCCCCATGTGTCGAAGAAGGACAAGGCGATGATTTACGGCGCTTTGGGCTATTTCATCCTGCCGCTCGACCTCATTCCCGATGCCGTGCCTGGTCTCGGTTATACCGATGACTTTGCCGCCATCTCAGCCCTGTTGAAACTCACTTGGGACAATATATCTGATGAGACCATTGACAAGGCCCGTGCCAAAATTCGTGACTGGTTTGGCGACGACGTGGTCGATGAGGACCTTAACTTCGTGTAGAGCCGTCTGATGTGGCAAAATAACAGTCCAGCCATGCATGAACCTTGATGGTTTTCGTGCATGGCTGGACCTGTTGTTTAGAGGCATCAAAATCTTAAGTCGTCCTTTGTCTTGCTGTAGGTTTTGAGCATCTTTCCCATTTCCTCTGCCACTTGGCAAGCATTCTCGCCTGCAGTGACATAGAAGTCAGGCTCGCTGTTGGCATAGATGATGGCGCGGCTGGAGTTGACGATGAGACCACAGTCGGGGGTCATGCCATAGCGGCACACTTCCTCGAGGCTGCCACCCTGTGCGCCGATGCCAGGCACGAGGAGGAAATGGTCGGGAGCGACTTTGCGGATGTCTTCAAACATGCGTCCCTGAGTGGCTCCTACCACATACATCATGTTGTCGGCGTTGCCCCATGCCTGTGATTTTTCCAGAACATGCTCGAAGAGTCGCTTACCTTCGGTGTCAGCAATGAGTTGGAAGTCGTGTGAGCCCTTGTTGCTGGTCAGGGCGAGCAGGATGACCCATTTGCCCTCGTAGGAGAGGAATGGGGTGACGCTGTCCTCACCCATATAGGGAGCTACTGTCAGAGCATCCACATCCATCTCTTCGAAGAAGCAACGGGCATACATGGCGGAAGTGTTGCCGATGTCGCCGCGTTTGGCATCAGCGATGATGAGGTGGTTGGGATAGTACTTTTTGAGGTAGCTGATAGTTTTTTCCAGTGATATCCATCCTTTCACGCCGTCGCACTCGTAGAATGCGATGTTGGGTTTGTAGGCTACACAATAGTCGGCAGTGGCGTCGATGATGGCCTTGTTGAATTGAAAGATAGGGTCATCGCAATCCAGAAGGTGCTTTGGTATCTTCTTGATGTCGGTGTCGAGGCCCACACAGAGGAATGTCCTCTTGGTGAATATTTGTTCGATGAGTTCTTGTCTGGTCATGATTTTAAGTGGGAGTTAAAGTGGAAGTTAAAAAGGGAGTTAAAGTGGGAGTTAAAGTGGGAGTTAAAGTGGAAGTTAAAGGGTTATGGGTTGTTGGGATGATTACACCGGGCTTGAAAGCCCGGGCACAAGGCTCCCTCAATGTTCAATGTTCAATGTTCAATGTTCAATGGTTTACAGTGCGGCTTCCTTCATGCGCTCGGCATTCTCGGCGATGATGAGGTGGTCGATGACGTCCTGTATATCACCGTCCATGAAGGCGGCGAGGTTGTAGATGGTGTAGTTGATGCGATGGTCGGTGACGCGTCCCTGCGGATAGTTGTAGGTGCGGATTTTAGCCGAGCGGTCGCCTGTCGATACCATGGTCTTTCGTCTGCTGGCGATGTCGTCGATGTACTTCTGATGCTCGCGGTCGTAGATTCGGGTGCGCAGACGTGCCAGAGCGCGTTCCTTGTTCTTGGGTTGGTCGCGCGTCTCCGTACATTCCACCAGTATTTCCTCTGTTTCGCCCGTGTTGGGGTTCTTCCACATGTAACGGGCGCGAACACCCGATTCCACTTTGTTGACGTTCTGACCACCGGCACCGCTCGAACGGAAGGTGTCCCACTTGATGGCACCCTCATCGATATGCACCTCGAAAGCCTCAGCCTCGGGCAGCACAGCCACGGTGGCGGCAGAGGTGTGCACACGGCCCTGGGTTTCAGTAACAGGCACACGTTGCACGCGGTGAACGCCCGACTCGTATTTCATCGTGCCATAGACATTCTCGCCCGTCACGTTGAAGATGATTTCCTTGTAGCCGCCCGATGCGCCTTCCGAGAAACTTGACACGGTGATTTTCCATCCCTTGATGTCGCAGTACTTGCTGTACATGCGGAACAAGTCGCCAGCGAACAGTGCAGCCTCGTCGCCACCTGTTCCTCCACGGATTTCCATCACCACGTTCTTGCCGTCCTCGGGGTCTGCAGGAATCAAGAGGAGTTTGATTTCCTCCTCCAGTTCTGGAATGCGCTTCTCGTTGGCCTCCATCTCCTCTTTTGCCAGTTCGCGCATGTCGGGGTCGCTTTCTGCGGCAAGGATGTCCTTGGCCTCTTGCAGTCCTGTCAGACAGTCGATGTATTCCTTACGTGCCTTGACGATGTTCTGCAGGTCCTTATACTCTTTTGTCAGTTTCACATAGCGTTGCTGGTCAGCCAGCACATTTGGGTCGGAGATGAGGGTTGACACCTCCTCATATCGGCTGATGATGCCTTCCAGTTTCTGTAGTATGTTGTTGTTCTCCATTATAATAGTATAGTCATTAAAACTGCTGTGGGTATAGGAGCGTCCCATGTGAACAGGATGTCGCTCGTATAGGTATATGCTCCTTTATAGATATGTTTGTTGTCAGTGGTGAGAATGATGTCGCTCGAATAGGTGTAAGCCCCTTGATAAATGTGGTTGTTTCCTACGGTCACCACAATCTTGTTGGAATAGGTGTAAGGTCCCGAGTACAAGTGTTTGCCATCCCATGTGTAGAGGATGTTGCTCGAATAGGTGTACGGACCTTTATAGACATGCTTCCCGTCCCACGTGTAGAGGATGTTGCTGGAGTAGGTGTAAGCCCCCTTGTAGAGATGCTTGCCGTCCCAGGTGTAAAGTATGTCGCTGGAGTAGGTGTAAGGTCCCTTGTAGATGTGGATGTCTGCGGCCATTGTTTCATTGGGTGATAACCATGAGGCCAGAATGAACAGTATGGTCAATAAATGCTTCATGATTGGGTATGGGGTATAGTTGGTTCTGAGTATTGGGAGTAATCGAATCATCCAGCATCTCAAGCTTGTCTTGCCTCTAATATTCGAATGTGCCGAACTCGCTCTTGATGGTCAGGCTGCGCTGTCCTTCTTCGATGTGTCCTACCACTTGTGCATCGATGTTGAAGCTGTGGCTGATTTCGATGACTTGTTCTGCGTCTTCAGGGCTGACATAGACTTCAAGTCGGTGTCCCATGTTGAAGACCTTGTACATCTCAGCCCAGTCAGTACCGCTCTCCTTGGCGATGGCTCGGAAGAGTGGTGGCACGGGGAACATGTTGTCCTTCACCACATGGCAGTTGTCGCCCACGAAGTGCAGCACCTTGGTCTGCGCGCCTCCCGTGCAGTGCACCATGCCATGGATGGCAGGTCGCATCTGGTCGAGCAGCACTTTCACTACTGGAGCGTAGGTGCGGGTAGGGGAGAGGACCAGTTTGCCGGCGTTCACAGGACTGCCTTCCACCTCGTCGGTCAGGAGGTAGCTGCCACTATAGACCAATTCCTCGGGGACAGCCTTGTCGTAGCTTTCGGGATATTTCTCGGCGAGGTATTTGGCGAAGACGTCATGGCGTGCGCTGGTCAGTCCGTTGCTGCCCATCCCACCGTTGTACTGGGTCTCATAGGTGGCTTGCCCACAACTGCTCAGGCCCACAATCACGTCGCCGGGACGTATGTTGGCGTTGTCGATGACATCGGCGCGGCGCATGCGGCAAGTCACTGTGGAATCAACGATGATGGTTCGAACCAGGTCGCCCACGTCGGCGGTCTCACCACCTGTGGCGTAGATACCGATGCCCATCTGTCGCATCTGCTCAAGCAGCTCGTCGGTGCCGTTGATGATGGCGGAGATGACTTCGCCGGGAATGAGCATCTTGTTTCGGCCAATGGTGCTGGAGACAAGGATGTTGTCGGTGGCACCGACACAGAGCAGGTCGTCGGTGTTCATAATCAGTGCGTCCTGTGCGATGCCTTTCCATACCGATAAGTCGCCAGTCTCTTTCCAGTAGATATAGGCGAGGCTTGATTTTGTACCAGCTCCGTCGGCGTGCATGATGTTGCAGTACTCCGGGTCGCCACCGAGGATGTCGGGGATGATTTTGCAGAAGGCTTTTGGGTATAGTCCTTTGTCGATGTTCTTGATGGCGTTGTGAACATCTTCTTTCGCAGCGCTTACGCCGCGCATCATATAACGTTGTTTGTTGTCCACAGTCTTAACTGTTTTTTTAGTGGTTATCTGTTTTAGAAAGGATTGAACCCATCCTCAAGAAAATGAGGCGGGTGGGAAGGGTTACTTGAGGAACACAAAATATACAGCAAGAATCAGGCAGCCGAAGGCAGCAAAGTGGTTCCAGTGCAACTGCTCGCTGCGGAACATGAACATAGCCATGCAGGTGAAGACGGTCAGTGAAATCACTTCCTGTATCACCTTGAGCTGCAACAGACTGAAAGGTCCCCCGTTGCCGGAAAAACCTATTCGGTTGGCTGGTACCTGGCAGGCATATTCCAGAAGGGCTATGCTCCAGGAGAACACGATGACTCCGTACAAAGGCCACGAGGTGGATATCTTCATTTCCTGAAGTTTCAGGTGGCCGTACCATGCGAATGTCATAAACACATTCGACACAATCAACAAAAGAATAGTGTATAACGGTTTCATGGTGCAAAGTTACGATTAAACGAGCGAAATGCCAAATTTTATTTGAGCATTTCCGAGTGTGAGTAACTTCGGCGTAGCCAAATGGCGATTAAACGAGCGAAAAGCCAAATTTTATTTGTGGGCGTAGCCAAAGTTACGAATAAATTAGGGAAGCGCAAAAAAACGTAATAACGAAATCACGTAATAACGGGATAACGATATAAAAAATCGCGCATGCGGATGAAAAAACACAGTTGTGCTTTGCAGATTCGAATAAAAGTTGTAATTTTGCACCGCTTTTTTTACAGCACAAGGGGAATAGAGGGTGCAAGACTTGATATTCAGGCTCCTGGTGACATTCCGCAGGTGTGATGACGAATTAAGCATGAACTTAATTTAAAGTAACACAAAAACAAACAAAAGATGAAAGAAATTACATTGAAGGCCGAGTCAAGAACAGACCTTGGCAAGAAGGCAAGCCGTGACGCCCGTCGCGCAGGTAACGTGCCAGCCGTGATTTACGGTGTGGAGAAGCAAGAGAAGGATGGCAAGCAGATTCCATTGGCCAAGTCTATCCTTGTGAACCTGAAGGAACTGAACAAAGCTGTTTTCACTCCTAACGTGTACATCGTTAACCTCGATGTTGAGGGAAAGGTGATTAAGACCATCATTCAGGATATCCAGATGGACTTCGTGAAGGATGTTCCCGTACATGTTGACTTCTATCAGATTACAGAAGACAAGCCAATCGTGATGGAGGTTCCTGTGAAGCTCACTGGTTTGGCAGAAGGTGTTAAGGCTGGTGGTAAGCTCTCTCTCAACGTACGCAAGCTGAAGGTGAAGGGTCTGTATGACCAGCTGCCCGATGTGCTCACTGTTGATGTTACTCCACTTGCTATCGGTAAGTCTCTGAAGGTGGCCGACCTCAGTTTCGAGAACGTGGAACTGGTGAGCCCGAAGGAAGTGGTGGTTTGCGGTGTTCGCATGACACGTGCCGCACGTAGCGCAGCCGCTGAGCAGGTTTCTGAAGAATAAAACAGAAAATGAAATATCTCGTAGTAGGGCTGGGTAACATCGGCGACGAGTACGATGGCACCCGCCATAATATAGGATTTAGAGTGTTGGATGCCTTTGCTAAGGCATCCAATGCTGTTTTTGAGGACAAGCGCTATGGTTTTGTGGCTCATACCAGAGTGAAGAACGCTGAACTGGTGTTGCTCAAGCCCTCCACCTACATGAATCTCAGCGGCATGGCCGTGAGGTATTGGCTGAACAAGGAGAATGTGGAGCTTGAACGGCTGATTGTCGTGGTGGATGACCTAGCTTTGCCCTTCGGGAAGCTGCGTTTGAAAGGCAACGGCAGTGATGGAGGTCACAACGGACTGAAAAACATCGCTCAGCTCCTGTGCACACAGAATTATGCCCGGCTCAGGTTTGGCATCGGTAACGAGTTTCCACAAGGCGCTCAGGTTGATTTCGTCCTCAGCCAGTTCACAGACGAGGAGCTGCAGACCATGGATGAGCGGGTGGCGATGGCTTGCGAGGCCGTCAAGGCTTTTTGTCTCTCAGGTCTGGTCTTCGCCATGAACAATTATAATAATAAATAGGCGTTATTATAGTTTCTATAGTTCTATAGCATCTATAAAATAAAAAAGAACAAGCGACAATCATTATGGAAGCGCGACTCGATAAATGGCTGTGGGCAGCGAGAATCTTCAAGACTCGTTCCATAGCGGCAGATGCTTGCAAGAACGGGCGTGTGGCTATAGGCGGAGTGAAAATGAAGCCTTCACGCATGGTGAAAGAGGGCGAAGTCATCCAGGTGAAGAAAGGGCCTATCACATATTCATTCAAGGTGCTACAAGCCATTCAGAACAGGGTTGGAGCCAAGCTTGTGCCCGAAGTGATGGAGAATGTCACCACCCCCGACCAGTATGAACTGCTTGAGATGAACCGCATCAGCGGTTTTGTGGATAGGGCGAGAGGTACAGGACGACCGACCAAGAAGGAACGGCGCGACCTCGACGAGTTCATTGTTCCGGCTTTTCTCGGTGACTTTGACTTTGAGGATGACGACGAGGATGAAAATGAAATGAACGGCTACGAGGACGATACCTTGTAGCCGTTCTTTTTTCATTGAACAAGGGGGATGTTTTGGGTTGGGGTGTTAGCGATTACCCTAATTTCTCTTCCACCAGTTTGCAGATGTTCACCACGGTCTGCATGGCCGCCTCCATGTTGGGGATGGGACAGAACTCGTGTGGTCCATGGAAGTTCAGTCCGCCAGCGAAGATGTTGGGGCAGGGCAGTCCCTTGAAAGAGAGCTGCGCTCCGTCCGTTCCGCCTCTGATGGCACGTACCACAGGTGTGGTTCCCGTCTGGAGGATGGCTTCTTTGGCAATACTGATGATATACATCATTGGTTCCACCTTCTCCCTCATATTGTAGTACTGGTCTTTGATTTCGATTTTCACGACATCCTTACCATATTTCTCAGCCAGGTTGTTGGCGATTCCGGCAATGAAGAGCTTGCGCATTTCGAAGCATTCGCGGCTGTGGTCACGGATGATGTAGCTGAGTGTGGCTTTTTCCACGTTTCCGCTCATGCCAATGAGATGGTAGAATCCCTGATATCCCTCTGTGGTTTCCGGTGTCTCGTTGGCTGGAAGACTCATGGCAAATTCTGCTGCCACTTTCGAAGCGTTAATCATCTTGCCCTTGGCGTAGCCGGGGTGTACGCTACGGCCAGTAATGGTGACTTTGGCGGAAGCGGCGTTGAAGTTCTCGAACTCAATCTCGCCACGCTCGCCACCGTCCATGGTGTAGGCGAAGTCGCATCCGAATTTCTCCACATCGAACTTGTGGGCGCCAAGGCCTATCTCCTCGTCAGGGTTGAATCCCACGCGAATCAGTCCATGCTTGATTTCGGGATGCTCCATGAGATAAACCATGGCCTGAACAATCTCGGCGATGCCTGCCTTGTCGTCTGCGCCTAGCAATGTGTGTCCGTCGGTGACGATGATGTCCTCTCCGACATGGTCCTTCAACTCAGGGAACATTTCAGGTGATGTGACGATGCCCTCAGAAAGTACGATGTCGCCTCCGTCGTAGTTTTTGACGATGCGCGGGTGGATGTCAGCTCCCGAACAGTCGGGACTGGTGTCGAAATGGGATATGAATCCCACTGTGGGTACAGTCTTATCGGTGTTGGCCGGCAATGATGCCATAATGTAGCCATTGTCGTCGATGTCTACATCAGTCAGACCGATTTCGCTCAACTGCTGGGCAAGATGGCGTGCGAACACCATCTGCTTGGATGTGCTTGGTGTGGTGGTTGACTCCTCGCTCGACTGGGTGTCGTAGCTGACGTAATCCAGAAAACGTTCTACTAATTCCATATTCTTTATCTTTTATTGATTGTTTGAATGTTCGTGAACTAAATGATGGCTTTGATGATGAACCATATCACTGGGACAAGCAATGATGGCAGGAGGTTGAGTGTCTTGCAGTCCTTGATTTTGAGCAACGAAAGCCCAGAAGCGGTGATGAGCAGTCCACCCGTGATGCACAGTTCGGCTACGAGAGCATTGCTGATGGCTGTGCTCGAAATCTTCGCGATGAGGTAGAACATGCCTTGCCAACAGAACAAGACCGGAGCGGCCAGGACCATTCCGATGCCGTAAGTGGAGGCCAGTACCATCGAAGAGACAAGGTCGAGGGTCGCGTTGGTGAATAGGAATGTGTTGTCGCCTTGTAGTGCGCTCATCACCGGACCTATCATCGACAACGGTCCTATGCAGTAGAGCAGGATGCCCATCGCCAGGCCATCGGCTAGACGGTTTTCCGTCTGTTTGTTCTTCGACCGTTTGTTCACCGCGTTCTTGAAGTGGCGGTCGATGTCGAGTGCAGTGCCAAAAACTCCGCCAATGGCGATTGAGACGATGAACAGTACAGGAAACTCGCTTTGAGCGATATGGCTCACGAAAGCATTGAGGCCGATGCCCAGAGATGCGAGTCCTAAGCCGTTGAACAGCGCCTGTTGGTATTTTTCCTTTATTCCCCGATGCAGAATGGCACCCACCACACCGCCGACGATAATGGTCGCGGTATTGACGATTGTCCCTATCATGAGTTGAAATGTGTTTTTTATTTGTTGTTTGTGTCTGTTTGTTGGTTGGACGGTGCAAAATTAGTCAAAATCGCTTGATATGGCAAATTATGGAAACTTTTATGCCCAAACTTTTCGTATCATTGTTTTTTTTCGCTACATTTGCCAAATGGAGAATAATTGTGCAAGAAAGGAAGGTGCTTGGATTGTCGGCATGGTCCGCTTGATGGCACCACGCCTTTTATACTCCAGTTGTAATGTGATGTGAAAAATACAAATACATTGGATTTATGTTATCAGTAAACGAACTTAACGACAGACTTATAGACCTCGCCTTTGCCGAGGATATAGGTGATGGCGACCACACGACATTGTGCTGCATCCCAGAGGATGCCATGGGTGAGTCGAAACTGCTCATCAAGGAAGAAGGCGTGTTGGCAGGTGTGGAGATAGCCAAAGAAGTGTTCCACAGATTCGACCCTGAGATGAAGGTCGAGGTATATATCAACGATGGTGCGCATGTCAAGCCAGGCGATATCGCGATGAGTGTGAAAGGCAAGGTGCAGAGTCTGTTGCAGACCGAGCGTCTGATGCTCAACATCATGCAACGTATGAGCGGTATAGCCACCATGACCAACAAATACGTCAAACGGTTGGAAGGCACTCACACAAGGGTTCTCGACACCCGCAAGACCACCCCAGGCATGCGTATGCTGGAGAAAGCGGCGGTGAAAATCGGAGGAGGTACCAACCACCGTATCGGCCTGTTCGACATGATACTCCTCAAGGACAACCACATCGACTTTGCCGGAGGTATTGAGAATGCCATCAGCCGTTGCCACAAATACCTCAAGGAGAAAGGCAAAGACCTGAAGATTGAGATAGAGGTACGTGGTTTCGATGAGTTGCAGCGCGTGCTCGACTATGGCGGGGTTGACCGCATCATGCTCGACAACTTCACCCCAGAGGAGACCAAGAAGGCCGTGGAGCTTATTGGTGGCAAGTACGAGACAGAATCGTCGGGAGGTATCACTTACGACACTATCCGTGACTACGCAGAGGCAGGAGTGGATTTCATCTCCGTCGGTGCACTCACACATTCCGTGAAAGGACTCGACATGAGCTTCAAGGCAGCCGACTCCAGCAAACTCCATGTCTAATCACCTTTTTATGTTAGAAATGAGGAAATTCTTTATCTTGATGGCCTTCATCTTGGGCATGAAGGCACAGGCATGCACAAATATCATCGTCGCCAAAAACGCTTCTGCTGACGGCAGCGTGATGGTGAGTTACAATGCCGATAGTTATGGTGCATACGGTGTGATGTACCGCCATGTAGGTGGCAAGCACCAGGCTGGTGAGATGCGCAAGATTTACGAATGGGACACCGGCAAGTACCTCGGCGAGATACCTCAGGCAGCTGTGACCTACAATGTTGTCGGACAGATGAACGAACACCAGGTGACCGTCTGTGAAACCACATTCGGTGGACGCGAGGAGCTAGCTGACTCTACAGGCATTATCGACTACGGTAGTCTGATATACATAGCCCTTGAGCGTTCGAAGACCGCCCGCGAGGCTATAGATGTGATGACTTCGCTCGCGGCCAAGTACGGATACTACAGCGAAGGCGAGACCTTCTCCATCGCAGACAAGAACGAAGTCTGGGTGATGGAGATGATGGGTAAAGGACCGGGCGGACACGGTGCCGTCTGGGTGGCTGTCAGGATTCCTGACGACTGCATCTGCTGTCATGCCAACCAAAGCCGCATTACCCGTTTCGACATGAAGGACAAGAAGAACGTGCTTTATTCCAAGGACGTGGTGAAGTTCGCCCGTGAGAAAGGATACTTCAACGGCAAGGACGCAGACTTCTCTTTCCGCGATGCCTATGCACCTATGGATTTCAGTGGCGCGCGTTATTGCGAGGCGCGTGTCTGGAGTTTCTTCAACCACTGGGTGGACGGTATGGAC
This sequence comes from Bacteroidaceae bacterium, assembly GCA_017534705.1. Lineage (GTDB taxonomy): Bacteria > Bacteroidota > Bacteroidia > Bacteroidales > Bacteroidaceae > RUG11857. The sequence continues at coordinate 3,337 of JAFXVU010000198.1, read as the reverse complement.
AAATACCTCGACGTGGCCATGGGCAAGAACAACAAGGGCGAGATGCCACTCTATTTCGTACCTAAGGCCAAACTGACTGTGGCCGACGTGCAGAACGGCATGCGCGACCACTATGAGGACACACCGCTCGACATCTGCCATGACCTCGGAGCAGGACCTTACAACATGCCTTATCGTCCGACACCGCTCTCCTTCACCAGCGACGGCAAAAAGTACTTCAACGAACGTCCCATCTCTACCCAGCAGACCTCCTTTGCCTTTGTGGGTCAGATGCGCGACTATCTTCCCGACGCCATCGGAGGCGTGGTCTGGTGGGGTAACGACGACGCCAATATGGTGGCATACACACCAGTCTATTGCTCCGTGAACGAGATTCCAGCCTGCTACACTGCCATCAAAGGTCAGCAAGATGCGCTCACTTTCTCTTGGAATTCAGCGTTTTGGGTGTGCAACCTTGTGGCGAACATGGTGTATCCCTACTATTCCAAGATGATGCCAGACCTCAAGAAGGTGAGAGACGAACTCGAAAACGGTTATTTCAGCCAGCAGAAAGAGGTAGAGGCAGAGGCCAAACGGCTGTACGACAACGACCCTGCTTCCGCAAAAGCATACCTGACCGACTATTCGTTGAAAAGTTCTGACAGCATGATGGAGCGTTGGAAGAATCTTTTCTACTATATCACTGTGAAGCACAATGACATGTGCATCAAGAGCGAGGGCGATGGAAAGTTCCTCGAAAACGGCCACGGACAGGCTGCTTTCCCGATTCGACCAGGCTATCCCGAGTACTACCGCCTGCAAATTACGAAACAGACGGGCGACAGATATCTTATTCCTGAAGAGTAAGGTAAATAACCATTAATAATACGATTAATAACTTGTAAATTAATATCTTAGCAACTATGGATTTAGAATTATTGAAAAAATGTGAGGCCGTAGCCAATCAGTGGGCTTCGGATCCAGTTTTTGACGCTGACACACAGGCAGCAGTGAAGGAAATGCTTGCCAAAGAAGACAAGACCGACCTGATAGACAGTTTTTATCAGACACTGGAATTTGGAACCGGTGGTTTGCGTGGCATCATGGGTGCAGGTACGAACCGTATGAACATCTATACTGTAGGTGCAGCCACACAGGGACTTGCCAATTACTTGAACATGAACTTCAAGGACCTACCACAAATCAGTGTGGTGGTGGGACACGACTGCCGCAACAATAGCCGCCTCTACGCCGAGACTGTGGCCGACATCTTCTCTGCCAACGGCATCAAGGTCTATCTGTTTGATGACCTGCGTCCCACACCAGAGGTGTCCTTCGGCATCCGCTACTTGGGTTGCCAGGCAGGTGTGAATATCACCGCCAGCCACAACCCACGTGAGTACAACGGTTACAAGGCTTACTGGGACGATGGCGCTCAGGTGCTGGCTCCCCACGACAAGGGTATCATCGATGAAGTGAACAAGGTGCAGTATGCCGACATCAAATTCAAGGGCAACAAGGACTTGATTCAGATTATTGGCGAAGAGGTGGATAAGGTTTATCTGGATATGATTCAGGGCATCTCCATCGACCCTGAGGTCATCAAGCGCCAGCACGACCTGAAGATTGTTTATTCACCTCTACATGGTGCAGGTATGTACCTCATCCCACGCAGCATCAAGCAGTGGGGCTTCGATGATGTGTTCTGTGTGAAAGAGCAGATGGTGAAGGACGGTAACTTCCCGACTGTGGTTTCGCCCAACCCCGAGTACGCAGAGGCGCTGACACTTGCCCTCAAGCTCGCTAAGGAAATCGATGCCGACATCGTGATGGCCAGCGACCCCGACGCCGACCGTGTGGGTATGGCTTGCAAAGACGACAAGGGAGAGTGGATTCTCATCAACGGTAACCAGACCGCGCTCATCTTCCTCTACTACATCATCAAGAACCGCATCGCCTGTGGCAAGATGAAGGGCAACGAGTTCGTCGTGAAGACCATCGTGACCACCGAACTCATCAAGAGCATCGCCGACAAGAACCACATCGAGATGGCCGACGTTTATACAGGCTTCAAGTGGATTGCACGTGAAATCAAGATTAACGAAGGCAAAAAGCAGTACATCGGTGGTGGCGAGGAGAGCTATGGTTTCCTCGCACAGGACTTTGTTCGTGACAAGGATGCCGTGAGCGCATGCTCTCTGCTGGCAGAAATCTGCGCATGGGCCAAAGACCAAGGCAAGACCCTCTATGAGGTGCTGATGGAAATCTACGAGGAGTATGGCTTCAGCTACAACAAGGCTATCAACGTGGTGAAGCCAGGTAAGTCGGGTGCTGACGAAATCAAGGCGATGATGGAGAACTTCCGCGCCAATCCTCCGAAGGAACTCGATGGTTCACCTGTAGTGCTGGCCAAAGACTTCAAGACACTCAAGGCCACCGATGCAGACGGCAAGGTTTGCGACATCGACATGCCGGAGCCCAGCAATGTGCTGCAGTACTTCACAGCCGACGGCACTAAGGTAAGTGTTCGTCCTTCCGGAACCGAGCCTAAGATCAAGTTCTATGTTGAGGCACCGGGAACTCTCGCTTCTCCTGCTGGTTACAAGCAGGCTGTGGCCGATGCAGAGAAGAAAGTTGAGGCCATTGCGAAATCTTTGGGCATTTAATTGTCGCTAATTGAAAAGGATTTCGTACCTTTGCATCCGGTTTTCGCCGATTCGAGCCTGACAGAGGCTGATGCAACGTTACGAAATCCTTTTTTCTGGCTCCGTAGTTCAGCTGTATAGAACGTCAGATTCCGGTTCTGAAGGTCCAGGGTTAGAATCCCTGCGGAGTCACCGAGGGAGGTTGAGGGACCTCCCTTAATTGTTTGTGATGTGATATAAAATAACTGATAAATAAATAGTTATATAGTTTTATTTCCTTTTTGCCATCATTATTTTTAGTAGATAAAAAGGTGTATTTGGTAACATTTTTGTGACCATATAGTTACCAAAATCTATAAATGTTACCAAAAAGATTTTTGCTGTGTTGAGTAGTTTTGATTTTCGTAATTATACCCTTCAGGATGGATATTACGTATCTACAGGAGAAAGAAAAAAGACAGGGACGAAATTCACTTCCATCTTGTTACCCAAGGCGATTGAGATTGTCAGGAAGTATCTTGATGAATAAGCAATAATCCCCTTTTATCATACCTAAAAACTTACTTACATCATGGGAAAACTAGCAGTTCAGAAATATTTCTCGTTCATGATGCTCATCATCACGTTTCTGTTGATGGTATTTACACTCGTAGGACTCTTTGGCGGAGATGTTCAGCCCGCAGGTAACACAGCTCGCGCCATGTTGGTTTATG
>JAFXVU010000197.1 GCA_017534705.1 Bacteroidaceae bacterium | reverse complement strand
TTCCCAACATACTCTGCTTAAGCCCGGCCTATTAAGGCTGGGTTCTTTACATTTCAATGGATTTGATTCTCAGATGTTTTCCCTTATAATTCATTCATACAACCATTTATCAGCCATTAATAGGTAATGAATCCTTAAGGTGCTGATTTAAAGACCATTTTATTTAAACTTTTCACTGATGCAAGACCCAAGACACATACAGATAAAAGACTACAATTACGATTTGCCTGATGAACGCATCGCCAAGTTTCCCTTGGCAGAACGCGACAGTAGCAAATTGCTTATTTATAACAAAGGTGAGGTCTCGGAAGATGTGTTCACATCATTACCCAAGTATCTGCCCCAGAACAGTTTGATGGTGTTCAACAACACCCGTGTAATCCAGGCTCGCCTTCATTTCCGGAAGGATACAGGTTCTATGATAGAGATTTTCTGCCTGGAACCTTCCAGTCCGATTGACTATCAGCAGAACTTCGCCTCCAAGGAGGGCTGCACGTGGATTTGCTTGATTGGAAACTTGAAAAGATGGAAGCAAGGTGTGTTGAGCCGTAAAGTGACGGTGTGTGGTAAGGAGGTGACGTTCACTGCTGAGAAAGGCGAAGAACATCATGGAGGCAGTCATTACGTGTCGTTCACTTGGGATGATGACGATGTGTCGTTTGCTGAGATTCTCGATGCTGTAGGTGAGTTGCCCATACCTCCTTATTTGAACCGAAAGACAGAGGAAAGTGATAAACGGACTTACCAGACCGTTTACTCTAAGATAAAGGGGTCGGTGGCTGCTCCAACGGCTGGACTGCATTTTACAGAGAGGGTTCTGAAAGCCATAGATGAAGCTGGTATCACTAGAGAGGAACTTACCCTTCATGTGGGAGCGGGCACTTTCAAACCCGTGAAGAGTGATGAAATCGAAGGCCACGAGATGCATTCCGAATATATCGTTGTAAAACGCCAGACTATCCAGCGGCTGCTGGAACACGATGGACGAGCTATAGCTGTGGGCACTACCTCTGTGCGGACGCTTGAGAGCCTCTATTATATAGGAGTAAAACTACAAGGTAATCCCGACTTGTCGGAGGATGAACTCCATATTGATCAGTGGATGCCATACGATTATGCCAAAGGAGAGGAAATTCCTGTGATGCAAGCTCTGGGTAATATCGATGCTTATATGGAAAAAAATGAGTTGGATGCCTTGCACACAAGCACTCAGATTATCATCGCCCCAGGGTATGATTATAAGATTGTGCGCATGATGGTGACGAATTTCCATCAACCCCAGTCCACCTTACTGTTGTTGGTGTCGGCTTTTGTGAATGGCGACTGGCATAAGATATACAACTATGCCCTTGACCACGATTTCCGCTTTTTGAGTTATGGCGACTCTTCGTTGCTGATTCCTTGAACGATAATTAATCATAGAAAGACAATGATGAAAGACAATCAAGAAGAACTGTTCCCCATTGTTGACGAGATGGGTAATGTGGTTGATGCTGCGACCCGTGGCGAGTGCCACAATGGCAGCAAACTGCTCCATCCGGTGGTGCATCTGCATGTGTTCAACAGCAAAGGAGAACTTTATCTGCAATGTCGTCCAATCTGGAAAGACATCCAACCCGGGAAGTGGGATACGTCAGTAGGTGGGCATGTGGATTTCGGAGAACATGTGGAGCACGCTCTTCTCCGTGAAGCATCAGAAGAACTGGGTATCACGGATTTCCAATCGGAGCGTATCGACCAATATGTGTATGAATCCGATTGTGAGAAAGAACTGGTGTTTGTGTATAAGGCCATCTATGATGATGAGATAAGTCCGAGTGAAGAACTCAATGGCGGACGATTCTGGAAGAAGGAGGAAATCGAACTTAATTTCGGTAAAGACGTGTTCACTCCCAATTTCGAGTATGAATACAGACGAATGGGCTTCTGACACATTCCTCATTTTGGTCTCATCAATCTATTTCGTTATATCGTTATGACGAAATAACGTTATAACTAGAGAAATAAGAACAAGAAAACAACAAAGAATCAATATGAAGATAGGAGATAAAGTCAGGTTTCTCAGTGAAAGCGGAGGAGGTATCGTGAAAGGCTTTCAGGGACGTAACGTAGTGTTAGTGGAAGACGAGGACGGTTTCGATATCCCCATGCCCATAGACGAATGTGTGGTGATTGTGACCGATGATTACAATATCGCCAAGGTGCATACTGTCACTAAAGCCCCAGAGAAACAAGAACAGAAGAATGTTACTAAGAAAGAGGCTGTTACTGTGGCAAGTGTCTCTAAGGCTTTGGCCATTAACGATGAGCAAGAAAGCGAGGTCGAGATAGACCCTGCCGATAAACCCATCACTTTCCGTCCCAAACCACAGGAGCGCAAGGAAGGGGATAAACTCAATGCCTTTCTTGCTTTTGTCCCTGTCAATTCCCGGGAGATTTCCACTACCACTTTTGAGTGCTACATTGTGAATGATTGCAACTATTTCATTTACTACACCTATTCCACTGCGGAAAATGCATCATGGAACCTCCGCAGTTCGGGAATAGTGGAACCCAATACAAAAGTGTTTGTGGAGGAATTGCATCATACAGACCTGAATACTTTGGAGAAAGTGGCCATACAGATGGTGGCTTATAAGGAAGATAAACCTTTTGGAATGAAACAGCCAGTGAGTGTGGTTATGAGGATTGACGGCACAAAGTTCTTCAAACTGCATTCGTTCAAGGAAAGCTTGTTCTTTGATGAATTAGCGTTATTGTACGAAATAGTGAAAGACGATGTGGTGACTCGTCCGCTTGTGATTGATGCTGCAGAGATGAAGCGTTCGATGTATGGCGGTGGAAAAAGTGAAGTGAGAGAGGAACGCCCACACACGGCTGATGCTCGAGTGAGAAATGTTTTACCATCACAGGGCAGGAGTACCACTCAGGCTGATGTGATAGCCAGTCCTGCCAGTGTTTTCGAACGTGTGAAGCAGATTGGTAAATCGGTGATTGTGGAAGTCGATTTGCATATCAATGAATTACTCGACAGTGTGTCGGGAATGTCTACAGGCGACATGAAGGAATATCAGCTGAACGTTTTCCGCAAGGTTATGGAAGCTCATAAAACAGAGAAGGGGCGTAAGATTGTCTTTATTCATGGTAAGGGAGATGGTATCTTGCGTAACAGTATTATCACAGAACTGAAGAGTAAGTACAAGAACTGCACTTATCAAGACGCCTCATTCCGCGAGTATGGTTTTGGTGCCACCATGGTGATTGTCCATTGACCTCTAATCCTTGATTTCCTCGAAATCAATATATTCCCCCTCATCGGCAGAGAATATTTTCCCCTCTTGCTGATGTGGGGGATTATTTGTCTGGTAGCGCTTGTCGTTTCTACGCTTTGAACGTGTGTATTCTTCCTTGCTTCCTTTCTCATTGTCACCAAATAACCTCTTGGATATATTCTTGAAGTAGTGGCGGATAATCATGATTCCTCCCGCCGCCAATGCGATGAAGAAGAGTATGGTGCCAAGTATGATGTAAATGATAATCATGTCCTCTGAAGTATGGTTTTATAATAAAGACAACTAAAACTGTGCCAATCTATCAGACTGACATAAAGGCAGAACTCTAAGGGGATTAGTGTTTCTCTGTGATATATAAACCGATAGACATGACGATATAGGCAATGATACATGTGGCAATGCCTTGGCTGAGATTCGTCCAAATCTGGCTGTGCATGACTCCCGTGGCGAATGAGTATGCCAGGATAAGTGCGCAGATGATAAGAAAGATGTATTTCCGCTTGTTGTCTTTCCAGGCCATTGTCTTGAACTTCAAGGCAAACATGGGTATTTCGCAAATGAGCAACCAACAGAACATGATGACGAAAGCCAGAAGGAAAGGTGCGTTGAAACGTGGAGAAGTGAGGTAGGACTCGCTGCTCGAAATCAATGCGCCCCAGAAAATGGCGTTGGCTGGTGTGGGCATTCCTATGAAGCCTGTGTGTTGCCTCTCATCAATGTTGAACTTTGCGAGCCTAAGCGCGGAGAAAGCTGCGATGAGAAAAGCCGTGTATGGCATAAGGTTGAACCAGAATGGTGTGTACATGAAAGCGGGGTATCTAACTACCGTGAAGAGTGTGAATACCATGGCAGATGGTGCCACGCCGAAGGTGACCATGTCGGCAAGTGAGTCAAGCTCCACTCCCATGTCTCCTGAAACCCCCAGTGCGCGCGCGGAAAGTCCGTCGAAGAAATCGAAAAACGCTCCGAGAAGAATGAAAATGAATGCGGTAGTAAAGAGATGGTGGAAAGCCGCTCCTGTGGCAATACATCCGCAAATCAAGTTGCAGCAAGTAATGGTGTTGGGAATATGCTTAGTGAAACTCATTGTCTCTGTTTGATAAGAACTCTTGTAAATATTGGGTGAACTCGACTTTCTGTGTCAGTCTTTCAGCTTTGCGATAAGGGTCTCGTCTCCAACGGTGCTTTGTCCGACTTTCACGAGTATTTCTGTGTCGAGTGGAAGGTAGACGTCAACTCTTGAACCGAATTTGATGAATCCAAGATGCTCATCGATAAAGCATTCTGTATTGGGCTCAGCATATGTCACAATGCGTCGTGCCACAGCTCCAGCTATCTGCCTGACAAGGATGTCCTGTCCGTTTTGGGTGCGGATGACGATGGTTGAACGTTCGTTCTCTGTACTTGCCTTAGGCAGGTAAGCCGCCCTGAAGTTTCCGTCATGATGTTCCACCTTGATGATAGACCCATCGCATGGAATCCAATTGGCATGGACATTCCATAAGCTCATGAAGATAGATACCATCAACCGCTTGTCGTGGAAATACTCGTCCTCCTCTACTTCTTCCACAACAACAACCTTGCCGTCAGCAGGGGCGACGACAGAATTGACCGTTGGACCGAGGTACATACGTATCGGGCAACGGAAGAAGTTTACCATGATGCCGTAAACCACAGCCAAAGCTCCTATGACAATATAAGTGATAGGATGGCTTCCTAAAAGCCGGAACAAAATGAAAGCTATCACTAACAATACCACGCCTCCAAGAATCAGCGGGCGCACACCCTCGTGGTGTATGCGAATCTTGTTCCTGCGCTTGTTGTGAATGATTTTATTTATTGGTGTCATTTTATTGCTTGGTAGAGACTATAGTCTCGGATTTTCGTTGTTGGTAGTCTTTGTGTTTAGCCAGTACTTTTGGCGTCGGATAGTTGGTCGTAACTGCAAAGTTAGTTCATATTCTTTATATTTCAAAGAAAAAATGGATTTTTGTCTTTTTTTGTTACTCTTAGCCGTCTATTGTGGGTTGTTCCACTCTTGGTCATATGACCAGAACTCGTTATTCTGACATTCCTTTAATTTTTGGCAGAATGTCTTTGCGTACGTAGAGCGAGTACCATTCGTTCTTTTCAATTAAGATGTAGTTTTGTTGTAAGATGTTGTCGATTAACAATTTGCCATTCGCTGTGATAATGTACTTCGCATTGCAGCTACTGAATTGTTCCATTACCCTTGGTCCAAGGGACTGACCTCTACCGATTTCATATTGTTGAAGTGCGAAATAAGGGTATGCGGGGCAAATATCTTCGTATTGGTAGATGTCGGCATTGAGGTTATAGGCAATGAATGAGTCTTTGTAGTCATCGGGCAGGAGAGCTGCTGACTGTCGGAAGATTGGGAGATAGTAGTTGAAAAGATACATTCGCTTCATGGCGTATACAGCGTAAGCAAAGCTTGTCACAGCGAGCAGTGTGTATGCGACCAGAATGGTGTTGAAAAGCTTCTTCCGTGTCATCAAGCAATCTTTGCTGCATATAGTTTTCAGTTCGTTGAAGACGACAGCGGCATAGGGTATTGAGATGATCATATAGTATCCATATCCGAAGCTTTTGAGGAACCACAAAAGGGTAAGCACGCCCATTATAATCCAAATAGTGGCTGTGGTTCCGACCTTCTTCTTGGCATTCTCATCTTTTACCATTAGCATCATGATGCCGATGATAATTAGACCATAGCAGTTTGCTGTACGGGTGAGGATTTTCCGAAGTCCGTAGAAAGAGTTGATGTGGAAGATGGAAGAGTCGGTGTATTCGAGGTTGTAGAGGACTGTGCCGTACCACATCTCATAGAGCGCGTCGTTGAGATAAAAGTAGATGATAAAGGGTAGGGTGGTGATGGCTGTGCCAGCGATGAAATATAACGCATTTTTCCCGAGGTTAGCCCATCTTCGTTTGATGATGAGTGTGACGATGATGACTGCTACTGCTCCGCAAATGCCTATGGCGTTTGTGAGTCGTGTCATCAGGCTCAGTCCCAACACCATACCATAAACAGAGGCGTGCAGGGGATTATGGTCAGTCTTTCCTTTTTCGTGTTCCTTGGTCCATTTGTAGATGTAGAAAACCGCCAATGTGATGAAAGGAAGCACATATTCCTCCACCCTGTTGCCTCCGAATAGCAATGCGCCATATCCCAAGGCAATGATGGCAGTAAGCCACATAGCCCACTTCGTGTTGTATTCCGTTCTAAGGGTTTTGAAAGTCAAGTAGAAAGAAATGGCATTGAAGAGTATTTGAAGGATGAAAAGCCCTGAGATGGAATGTGTGATGAGGTATCCTATGCCATTGCAAAGGAAGATGAACGGGCCTTTGAGATCCCATAGCTCCACATAAGGGAGATGCCCTTCCATCCAGAACCTGCCTATTGTCCAAAAGATGGCGGAGTCACCAGACAAGGGCTCATGATAAAGAGGTGAAGTGGTGAACGACAGCACACTAAGCAGGAGTGCAGATAATATGATGGAATATATTACTGCTAAAAAAACATTTGAAGATTTGTCTTTTTTACCCGTCATTCTTTGAAATTTTATGCAAAGTTACTTATCTTCTGAGACATTTCCCATAGTCGTTGATAGGAAAATATTACAAATCCGAGAAAAACTATGAATGGGTTTGCTCATATGGTAAATAAACTTTAAATTTGCATAATTGATTAATCAAAGTCATTCAAGAAAATGATAAAGAAGAAACCGGAAGCGATTAGGATAATCAGGTTGTTTTTTGTTCTTTTCATGGGCGGTTTTTTGAGTTTGTCAGCTCAGAAAGTTCTGATAGTTGATACGGAAGGCACCCCTGTGCCTTATGCCCATATTATCGGTGAGGACAGCGTTATTATCGGTACTACTGGTATGGACGGTGTGCTCGAAGGCGTGAAATTCAACCAAAGCATCACCATCTCGCATGTGGCTTTCAAGTCTAAGACGGTATATGTGAAAGGTGAGGGTACAGTACAAATCCCCCTGGAGGATAGTGACTACGGGCTTGGCGAGATTGTAGTGAAGCCCAAGGACTATATCTATGTTCAGACTTATTACCGGATGATTTACATGAGTGATGACACGATGACTTATTGCCGATTCGGAGTCATCGACAACATATACAATGTCAAGAAGAAAACTATCACAGCCAGCCACACTCACATCTCAAAGGCGGAGATGGGTCTTCTCAAAACCCTTCTTGACGGAGTGGCTGGCAGTGTCATCGACGGTAAAGGTGAGTTGCCAAATATCAACTCATCAAAAAAGACCCCGCTGACGAAAGAGCGTGAAAGCGAGAGCCGTAACCGATATGTGTATAATGGCAAAATCATTGGCTATGAAACGTTTGATATGAAAGACCACTTACGGCGTGTCTCTTTGGATGAAGACGCCTACAAGAACCTCTTGAAACAAGAGAAAGCTGAAGCCAAAGCTAAGAAAGGTAAGGAACCGAAAGCCGAGAAATATCCGAAGAGAAATGTGGATGACAACTTCTACATGGTTTACCGCATTGACGATGAAGGCCGGTATGGTGTGGAGGATTTCATCATGAGCCAGTGGCATGATGATTATGTCAAATACGATAACATCTACAAAAAAGACGAACACATCCGTATCTGGTTGGAATCTTACTCCATTGACCGAGAGTATGTGGATAAGCAGGAACTGAAGGAGAAGAAGAAGGCCAATAAGGTGAAGATGTCGTGGGCTGCAATACAAGAACTTGAGAGTAAGCATAATATCCAGGTTCTTCCAGCCAAGGCACTGGAGGAGATTAAGAAACTGTTTAATAAATAACGCTTTAGCAACGATTATAAAAACTTTTAATTAACTTGACGATTATGAAACGCAATAGTATGGTTTATCGTTTATTGCTGGCAGTGTCGCTGCTGGCCCTGTCAAATTCTGCCAAATCGCAGAGCCAGCTTTATCCCCAGCATTTCGACCTTGACGAGGTGACTTTACTCGACGGGCCGTTCAAGACTGCCATGGATAAAAACATCGAAGTACTTCTGCAGTATGACGCCAATCGTTTGCTCACACCTTTTGTCCGTCAGTCAGGCTTGTCGTCGAAATCAGGCAGCAAGTATTATGGATGGGTCAACAAATATCCTTCTTTCAGCAACTGGGGGTTGAGCAATTGGTCGCTAGAGGGACATGTAGGCGGTCATTATATCACCGCCCTTTCACTTGCTTATGCCGCTTGTCATGATGACGTGATGAAATCGAAAATCAAGGAACGTCTTGATTACTGCTTGGAGGTGATGAAAGACTGCCAGGATGCCTACGACGATAACACCCAGGGATTGTATGGCTTTATTGGAGGACAACCCATCAACCAAGTTTGGACAGGGCTCTATAAGAATAATCTGACAGAATTCCGCAATTACGGGGGCTGGGTGCCTTTTTATTGCCAGCACAAGGTATTGGCTGGCCTCCGCGATGCGTGGGTTTACGCCGGCAGTGAAGTTGCCAAGGAGTGTTTCCATAAACTGGCCGACTGGAGTGTGAATGTGGTGAGCAAACTTTCTACTCAAGACATGCAGAATGTGCTAGGATGGGAGCATGGCGGCATGAACGAGTCAATGCTTGACGCTTATCAGATTTTTGGAGATGCCAAATACCTGAATGTGGCGAAAAAATACAGCCATCAGTATGAAATTGATGGTATGCAAGGGGCGGAGAATCGCTATAACACCTCTTTCCTCAATGGTCAGCATGCCAACACTCAGGTCCCTAAGTTCATTGGATTCCAGCGGATAGGTGAGACCAGTGCCAGCGCTGGCTCGTATAGGATTGCCGCTCGGAATTTCTGGGATGATGTGGCAACCAACCGAACCGTTTGTATTGGTGGAAATAGTGTTTCTGAGCATTTCCTCGCTCCGAGCAATGCTTCTCAGTATATCACAAATACAGACGGTCCAGAGAGTTGCAATACCAATAATATGTCGAAACTTTCTGAGATGCTTTTCGATTATACCCACAATGCGAAATATGCTGATTTCTACGAGTATGCGATGTGGAACCATATCCTTTCCACCCAGGATCCTAAGACGGGTGGATATGTGTATTTTACCTCACTTCGTCCCCAAAGTTATCGAATCTATTCTCAAGTAAACCAGGGAATGTGGTGCTGTGTGGGGACAGGCATGGAAAATCACAGCAAGTATGGACACTTCATCTACACACATGACGGAACGACCACATTGTATGTCAACCTGTTTACTGCCAGCGAGTTGAATAATGATGATTTCTCCATCAAACAAGAAACGAACTATCCTTACGAGCAGAAAACGCGCCTGACAGTAGGTAAGTCCGGCGAATATACCATTGCCATCCGTCATCCTTGGTGGGTCACAGAGGACTATAGCATCTCTGTTAACGGAGCAAGCGTGAATGTCGCGGTCATGAAAGGTACAGCATCCTATGCGGGAATAAACAGGAAATGGAAAGAGGGCGATGTCATAGAAGTGAATCTGCCTATGGAATTGCGGGTGGAAAGTTGTCCTCATTATAATGATTATGTGGCATTTGAATATGGCCCGATTTTGCTTGCGGCCCAGACAACAGCGGTAAGGAATAATGATGGAAGCGGTTTGATTTACGAGAAATTGCAGAATGAGTATGCCGGCGAGGGCAGAATGGACCATGCTCCTGGTTCTATGGGCAAGCCTCTTTCTTTGTCGAGCGCTCCATTGCTCTTAGGGGAGCGTCAACAGGTGCTGAATCGCATTAAGGAATTGGATTTAAGTAAGTTGTTGTTTTCAATTGATGTTAGTAATGCTTCGCGAGAAGGGGTGGAAAAATGGACTCAGTTGAACTTAGTCCCTTTCTACAGCATCCACCACGCTCGTTACCAATGTTATTGGTATCAGCAGACAGAAGAGGCCTTTGCCAACAGTGATATGGCTCGTCAAGATGCGTTAGAAAAAGACTTACAGGACAGGACCATCGACTTCGTGGGCACAGGCGAGCAACAGAGTGAGGCAGGGCATGACGCCTCGTATAGCCAGGGCTCCTCTACTGGCATGTTCAGGGATGAGTATTACCGTGACGTCCAAAGGAATGGTTATATCCAGTATACACTCTCTAATCCAATGCAGTTGAAGGACAGCCTGAGTGTTATGTGCCGTTTCACCACTGCTGACAGTGGCAGGAAAGGTACATTGTATGTGGACGGAGTGGCATTGGCCAACATCGAGATTGTGAACAATGCAGCTGGAGCAGATGATAACGGTTTCTATAATGTGGAGTATCCATTGCCTGACGAGTTGATTTACGACGAGAAGGGTAATGTGAAAACCAAGTTTGTAGTGAAACTACAGGCATCCTCCAGCACAGTTTGTCCAGGTTGGTATTATGTGCGTTTGTTGCATGGCTACGATAACCACGCCTATAAGTTCACTGCCTCCGAATGGTCAACTGGTGACACCAACCGATTGAAAAGGAGTAACATCAAATATAATAGCGAGGATAATACCATAGTCGTCAGCAACACCACAGGGGCTAATAATGTGTGTCTTACCCTCAACTATACCGACAAGCAGTACACTATCGGAAAGAATGACAAGTTTTTGATCGTGAGGGGAACAGGATTGAGCAGTGATGCCAATGCATCGTATTTGTGGTGGTTGAACGGAGTGAATCGTGGAAGTAGTGTTGCGCCTTCCTATGTAGGCAAGGCACTTGGCTCGGATGTGGTGATAGCATGGGATATGACAAAGACAGGACTTGCTGATAATCTTACAGGTGACCGTCCTGATATTTGCATTGGTGCAACCATCTTCGGTTTGACAGCAACCAACTCCACTGTCGTCATACATGATATTGGCTTTTATCCTTCGGTTACAGATTATATCGATATGGTGTCGTCTGTTGATGCTGTTACTTTTGACGATAAATCTCTGCTTTCTGGCGTTTATACCATTCAAGGAATCAAGGTTAGTGAGTCGGATATCACAAGCGATTCTCCCCTTGGACTATATATAAAGAATGGTAAGAAATACCTAAAGTCGAAATAAAAGGTGTGATTCTTTCGTTATAAGCATTTTTTTTTCTAATTTTGCAACTGAAAACTTTTGCGTCATGAAAAGTTTTGTTCGTGACGCTTTTTTTATATGTATTCGTAATAATGGCAGAAAGAAAAGTCAGGGTGCGTTTTGCCCCGAGTCCTACGGGACCTCTTCATATAGGAGGAGTGAGGACTGCTTTGTACAATTACCTGTTCGCCCGTCAGCATGGGGGTGACTTGATTTTCCGTATTGAAGACACCGACTCCACACGTTTTGTCCCTGGGGCGGAGGAATATATTATAGAATCTTTTAAATGGCTCGGCATCAAGTTTGATGAAGGTGTGAGTTATGGCGGAGATTTTGGCCCATACCGCCAGTCGGAGCGTCGCGACATCTACAAGAAATATGTGGATCAGTTGTTGGTTTCCGATAAGGCGTACATAGCCTTTGACACTCCTGAGGAATTGTCGAAGAAGCGTGAGGAGATTGCTAATTTCCAGTATGATGCTTCCACTCGAGGCTTGATGCGCAATTCTTTGACACTTCCATCCAATGAGGTGGAACGTTTGATTGCAGATGGCCATCAATATGTGGTTCGTTTTAAAATTGAACCAGGTCATGATGTTCATGTTGATGACATGATACGGGGTGACGTGGTTATCAACTCGTCTATTCTTGACGACAAGGTTCTTTACAAAAGCGCCGACCAACTTCCCACTTACCATCTTGCCAATATCGTCGACGACCATCTGATGGAAGTCAGCCATGTTATTCGCGGAGAGGAATGGTTGCCGTCCGCTCCTTTGCATGTGCTTCTTTACGAGGCCTTTGGATGGACAGATACCATGCCCCGTTTCGCTCATCTTCCTTTGTTGTTGAAGCCTACTGGCAATGGTAAGCTTTCGAAGCGTGATGGTGATAAACTCGGATTTCCCGTATTTCCTTTGGAGTGGCACGACCCTAAGAGCGGTGAGGTCTCATCTGGCTACCGTGAGAGCGGTTATTTGCCAGAGGCGGTGGTCAATTTCCTTGCCTTGTTGGGGTGGAATCCCGGCAATGATGAGGAGTTGATGTCAATGGACGAATTAATCCGTTTGTTTGACCTTGGCAAGTGCAGCAAGGCCGGTGCACGGTTTGACTTTGTGAAATGCCGTTGGTTCAATCACGAGTATATTCAGCTGTCCGATAATCGCCGTCTGGCAGAGCAGTTCATGCCCATAGTTCGAGAGCATGGCGTTGACGAGACGATAGAACGAGTGGAGAAGGTGGTTGAGATGATGAAGAACCGTGTGGATTTTGTGAAAGAACTTTGGGACCTCTGTTCGTTCTTCTTTATTGCCCCAGAAACATACGATGAGAAAACAGTGAAAAAACGCTGGAAAGAGGATTCCGCTCAAGTGATGAGTGACCTTGCAGCCTTGCTTGAGGGCCTTGATGACTTCTCTCTCGCTCATCAGGAGGAGGTTGTCACCAAGTGGATTGAAGACAATGAACTGGGAATGGGTAATGTGATGAATGCCTGGCGCCTGACATTGGTGGGCGAGGGCAAGGGACCCCACATGTTTGATATATCCTCGTTCTTGGGCAAGGAAGAGACATTGCGTAGAATGCGCAGAGCAATAGAGGTGTTAAAATAATCTGTCCATTACAGTGTATAGTTTTGCAATGTATGTTTTTGCCGTTTGTGCTTATATAACGGCGATTTTCAATAAAAAGGTGCGGAAGCTTGTAAAAGGACATTTCTCCACCTTCAACACTCTCAAGTCCAAGATTGGACCGGAAGACAGGGTGGTGTGGTTTCATGCCGCCTCATTGGGAGAGTTCGAACAGGGACGTCCTTTGATGGAACGCCTTCGTCGCACTCATCCTGAGTACAAGATTCTGCTTTCGTTCTTCTCTCCCTCAGGTTATGAGGTTCGTAAGGATTATGAAGGTGCTGACTGTGTGTGCTATTTGCCATTTGACACTTGGGATAATGCACGCGTTTTTGTGAAGTTCGCCCACCCGGAAATGGCGATTTTCATCAAATATGAGTTCTGGGAGAATTATTTCAGGCATTTGAGAAAGAAGAACATACCAGTCTATAGCGTTTCTAGCATCTTCCGTCCATCCCAACATTTCTTTCGTTGGTTTGGCACTGCCCACACCCTTCGTTATGTCAGCCATTTCTATGTTCAGAATGAGGAATCGAAACGCCTGCTTGCAAGTGTGGACATCAAGGACAATGTGACGATAGCAGGCGACACGCGTTTCGACCGTGTGCTTGATATCCGTCGTCAGGCCAAGGAACTACCCCTTGTGGAGAAGTTCGTGCAGGGAGGTCAGGCAAAATACGTGCTTGTCGCCGGCAGTTCATGGCAACCTGATGAAGACTTGATTATTCCATACTTCAATGCGCATCCTGAACTCAAACTTGTGATAGCACCTCATGTGATATCTGAGAGTCATCTTCAGGAGATTGAGGGTAAGTTGAGACGTCCATTCTTGCGTTACACAGATGCCACTGAGGCTAATGTGCAGAATGTGGATTGTTTGATTGTCAATTGCTTTGGCCTTTTGTCTTCCATCTATCGTTATGGTCAGATTGCCTACGTGGGTGGCGGTTTTGGTGTGGGTATCCACAACGTGCCCGAGGCTGCAGTTTATGGAGTGCCAGTGATGATAGGCCCGAATAACAAGAAGTTTCGTGAAGCACAGGCTTTGCTGAAACTTGGCGGGTGTATTGAGATTACAGATGACCAGAGTTATAATGCCACGATGGACCGTTTCCTCACTGATGGCTCTTTTTTGCAGGAAAGTGGGAAAATAGCAGGCGACTATATTGCCAAGAATGCAGGTTGCGCTGACATCGTATTCAAGGATATTTTTGGAGAACGATAGTTTTCCAGGCTGACAAGAATTACTCATCAGACCTTTCGGACGCATCTGATTAGTCCGAAAGGTCTGAATTGTCTTATTCGTCCGAATAAAATGTAGTTATAAAGGTCGAGGGTTCTCGTTTATTTCTTCTTATCGTAGTATTCTTCAGAGGTGTTGCAGATGATAGTGTTGTCGGGATTCTTATCCGCTTGACGGAACCAGTCTGCATACATGATGTAATGTTTGGCTATCCCTTGGTTGAGTTCTTTAGCTTGCTCAGGATCCACTTTTTTGATGAACTTGGCAGGTACTCCTCCCCAGAGTTCACCATCGCCGATAATGGTGTTTTTGAGTACAAGCGCACCAGCCGCGATGATAGCACCTTCGCCAACGACAGCATTGTCGAGCACGGTGGCTCCCATGCCGATAAGTGCAGACCGTTTGATGGTGCACCCATGTAAAGTGACACTGTGTCCGATGGTCACATCATCCTCAATATCAATGCCTGCTTTCTTATATAGTGTATGGAGGCAACTGTTGTCCTGTATGTTCACTCGGTTGCCTATCTTAATATAGTCTACATCGCCACGGACCACAGCGTTGAACCATACTGTGCAGTCATCGCCCATCGTCACATCCCCTACGATGACCGCATTCTCTGAAAAATAACAGTTTTTGCCGAACTTAGGCTCCAAGTCCAGTACTTTTTTAATGATTGCCATGTTTATCTGATTTTCTATTCATGTAAATCTGTCGTGTCTTGAACTCAGATGGGTCTTGTCACTTCGTAAAGCCATTCTGAGGTTTCTTGGTCAAGATGGGGTGACAGTTTGTCGTATACCATCTGTTGGTATTCGTTAAACCACTTCATTTCGTCATCTTGTAGCATGTCGACCATAATTGGACTGGTGATAATGGGGCAGAGCGTGAGTTGCTCAAATTTGTAATAGGGCCCAAATGTCACTCCTTCTTGGTCTTCCACCACGAGCATGGTATTCTCGTGTCTGACGCCATGACGGTCTGTCATATAGATGCCAGGCTCATCTGTGATGGTCATGGTGGGCAGTAATGGGGTAGGCATGTAGTTCATGCGGAATTGATGGGGACCTTCATGTACGTTCATGAATGACCCGACACCATGTCCTGTTCCATGTAAGTAGTTGATGCCATATTCCCACATAGGTGCACGAGCGAGGCAGTCGAGTTGACTTCCGTAGGTACCCTTGGGGAAGTGAACTCTGGCGAGGTTGATGAATCCTCTGAGTACAAGCGTGTAGTCGCGCCTTTCCTGCTCAGTGAGTGGCCCTAAAGGAAGCGTACGAGTGATGTCGGTGGTGCCGTCCTGGTATTGTCCGCCAGAGTCGCAGAGAAGCAGTCCTTTGGGTAAAACGGGAATGTCGGTCTCAGGGGTGGGTTCATAGTGTACGATGGCACCATGAGCGGCATACCCCATGATGGTGGCGAAACTAGGTCCCCGATATAAAGGTTGCTCAGCCCTGAATGACGTGAGTTTTGCTTCCAAACTCAATTCTGTTTGTCCTCCTTCTTTTACGGCTTGGAGTGCCCATCTCATCCATTTCACCATTGCGATGCCGTCTTTAAGCATGGCGCTGTGGTAACCTTTGATTTCTGTCGGGTTCTTCATGATTTTCATCGTGGAGACAGGGCAGTCGGCCAGCACGGGGTTGGCAATACAGGAGAAGATTCCAAAATTGGTCTTGGCGGGTTCTATCTGTATCTTCTTTTCTAAACGCTTGAGGTCGGAACCTATATCATCGTAATCCTTGATGATCACGTTTTCAGCGTTCAGGTAGTCAAGGACCTCTTGGTTGAGTTTGTCTTTTTTTGTATAGAGTGTGACGCTGTTGTCGCAGATGAGCAGGTAACTTACGAACACAGGGTTGTACTCGATATCATTGCCACGTAAGTTGAGTGTCCATGCCACTTCATCGAGCATGGAGACCAATAGACCATCGGCCTTGTTCTTGTGGTATGCATCGCGTATTCTTTCCACCTTGCTCGAGGTGCTTTCTCCTGCAAACTCCAGAGGTTGTATGAACACTTTTTCCTTGGGTAGCGATGGCCGGTCGGTCCATATCGTATCGTATGGGTCAATGTCAGTACGAATGGTCAGTCCGTACTCTGCCAGTTCCTTTTCAAGGGTCAGCACAGATTCCACTGTATTGGTCCATCCGTCAACGCCAATACACCCTCCTTTGGCTATTCGTTGTCCAATCCACTCGCTGACAGAAGGTGTTCCCTCTATTTTGTCTTTTTGCAGTGTGAATTCTGTACCTCTGATTTGGTCAGTAGCTTGTAGGAAATAGCGTGAGTCTGTCCATAAGGCTGCGTCGTGTTGAGTGACGACGGCTGTGCCGGCGGAGCCGTTGAAGCCGGAAATCCATTCTCTGGAATACCATCTTGAAGGTACATACTCCCCGGAATGAGGGTCTGTGCTAGGCGTGATGAAAGCGTCGATATTGTATGCTTTCATCAATTGACGCAGTGCGTCAACATGCTTCATTGTGTCATTCATGTCATTGTTTTTTTGTTTCTGACGCAAAGTTAGTATTTTTTTGCACGATTTTTGCCGAATATCGAGAAATGTTTGAACAAATATGTTATCTTTGCAATATCAAAGAGAGGAAAGCTTAAGATTGTTGTTAGTTATAGACTGATTCTGTACTTTCTACCGGTCGAGATTCCTCCCATTTGTGGCAGAAATGCTGAACATATATTATCTAACATTAAAATAAACGAATTATGGGATTCCTAACAGACGAGAAACTCGTTATTGTCGGAGCCGGTGGCGCCATCGGCTCAACTATGGTTCAGACAGCTTTGACAATGAAGCTGACGCCAAATGTATGTCTCTATGATGTCTATGCACCTGGCATGGAAGGAGTGATGGAAGAAATGTTCCATTGTGGTTATGATGGTGTCAACTTGACTGCAACAACAGATGTGGCAGAGGCATTCAAGGACGCCAAGTACATCATATCGTCGGGTGGTGCTCCACGTAAGGCTGGTATGACCCGTGAAGATTTGTTGGCAGGCAACTGCAAGATTGCAGAAGAACTGGGAAAGAACATTAAGGCCTATTGTCCAGACGTGAAACATGTTGTCATCATCTTCAACCCTGCAGACCTCACTGGTTTGGTGACTCTGTTGTATTCTGGTTTGAAACCAGGTCAGGTGACCACTCTTGCCGCTCTTGACTCCACCCGTTTGCAGAGTGCTATAGCCAAGAAGTTCGGTGTGAAACAGTACGAGGTGACTGGATGTGCCACTTATGGAGGTCATGGTGAGCAGATGGCAGTGTTTGGTTCGGCCGTTAAGGTGGCAGGCAAACCGCTGACTGAACTTATAGGTACTCCTGCATGCACTCAGGAAGATTGGGAGCAGTTGAAAGTCGATGTGACCAAGGGTGGTGCTAAGATTATCGAGCTGCGCGGACGCAGTTCATGGCAGAGTCCAGCATACTGCTCTGTTGAAATGATTCGTGCCGTCATGGGTGGCGAAGCTTTCCGTTGGCCAGCAGGTACTTATGTGTCGAATGAAAAGTACAACCACATTATGATGGCTATGGACACTACATTGGGTACAGACGGCTGCACATACAAGATGCCGAAGGGTACTCCAGAGGAACTTGCCAAGCTCGATGCTTCTTATGAACACCTTTGCAAGATGCGTGATGAGCTTGTAACTCTCAATATCGTTCCTCCCATTTCAGAGTGGAATGCCATCAACCCGAACTTGTAATATTTGAGTCAAGATGATAGAAGGGACCTTGTTGTATTCGGCAAGGTCCCTTTTTGTCTTTTTTCAATTACTGATGAAACACGTTTTTATGTTATGGTAACCCTAAATCGATATTTAATGTCCATTTCGCTTGTCTATCATTGTTTTTGAATAACTTTGCTAATGAGATATTTTATACAATTCAATAATTCTTCCTAAACCAATCATATATGATGAGAAATTTTCACATCTCCGCATTACGCGGAAATCTTTTGACTTTAGCACTTACTGCCACAGGTGTTTTGTCGTCTGGGAAAGCTTGTGCGCAACTTTCATCGAATCCCGATAAGTTTTTGGGAAATATCACGACAAGTTATAATGTGGATTATGGTAATGAAAAGTATTACACGCTTTGGAACCAGATTACCTGCGAAAACGAATCAAAGTGGTCGTCGATAGAAGGTTCGCGTCGTGGTAGTTTTAACTTTGATGGTAGTGACAGAGCCTACAACTATGCCCGTCAGCATGGTTTCCCTTTCAAGTTCCATTGCTTGATCTGGGGCGCCCAGTATCCCGGATGGATGGACAATCTTTCCACAAGCGAGCAGTACAAGGCTATTGTGGAATGGATGGACGCCCTGAAGAAGCACTATCCCAATATGGAGATGATAGATGTGGTCAACGAGGCTGTCGCTGGTCATCAGCCAGCCCCCTACAAGGCTGCTCTTGGTGGTGATGGACGTACTGGTTACGATTGGATTATCAAGGCTTTCGAGATGGCTCATGAACGCTGGCCCGATGCCATTCTTATCTATAATGACTATAATACATTCCAATGGCAGCGTTCCCAGTTTATCGACCTTGTTCGCACATTGCGTGACGCAGGCGCTCCAATTGATGCTTATGGATGCCAGAGCCATGACCTCACCGACATGAATGTCAACGATTTCAAGTCGGCGATGCGCGAGATTCAGAATGCACTCAAGATACCGATGTACAGTACAGAATATGACATTGGCACCTCTGACGATAACCTTCAGTTGCAACGCTTCAAGGAGCAGATTCCATATATGTGGGAGGCTGATTACTGCGCGGGCATCACGCTTTGGGGCTATATCTACGGTCGTACCTGGACAACAGATGGTAACTCTGGTATCATCCGTGACGGCAAAGACCGTCCCGCCATGGCCTGGTTGCGTGAGTATATGGCGAGTGATGCGGCAAAGAATGCAAAAAGTCCGTTCCCTGGCATGAAGAAAGAGGCTTCTGTTTATGTGAAGCCAGCAT
The DNA here is from genome assembly GCA_017534705.1 of Bacteroidaceae bacterium. Classification (GTDB taxonomy): domain Bacteria; phylum Bacteroidota; class Bacteroidia; order Bacteroidales; family Bacteroidaceae; genus RUG11857. The sequence goes on along the minus strand of JAFXVU010000197.1, from coordinate 14,071 downwards.
CACTCAGTGTAACATATAATGAACCAGTTCCTATTACCGTTAATGCTCGTCTGAAAACAAAGACCATTGACCATATCGACCTTTATGTCAACAACAAGTTGGTGACTACTATGACAGAGGCACCATACGAGACAGAATACACTCCAACCACTATGGGTAAATTCAACCTGAAAGCTGTGGTGACCGCCACTGACGGAACAACCTATGAGCGTCTTTCTGGTTTCACTGCTTACAAACCCCGTTCGCCCTATAAGGAAGCTATCGACCTTCCAGGAACTGTTCAAGCAGAGAATTTCGACTCAGGTGCCGAAGGTATGTCCTTCCACGACTCAGACTCAGACTCACAGGGAGGAACGTCGTATCGTAGAGACATCGGTGGTGTTGATATTGTTACCGGCAATGGAGGATATGCTATTGGTTACACTGTGACTGGCGAATGGTTGGAATATACAGTCAATGTCAAAGAAGCTGGTATCTATTCATACGATGCCACTGTGTCTTCCGGTGCCACCAACTCCTCGATTAGTCTTTCGCTCAGTGGTGAAAACGGATTTACCGAACTCACTCCAACCCTGCCGGTACCATGTGTGCGTGAAAACAACTGGGACAACTACCGGACAATCCATGGTCGTTTGCTTGTGCCATTAGAAGAGGGTACTCAGATTATCAGACTGAATATCACTGGAGGCAACTGCAATATCGACAAAATCGAATTCAAGCATGTTGATGTAGATGAAAGCATGAAGATTGCTATCTCGGCCGACCCGGCACCATCGACCATCAACACCAATACTATTATTAAAGTTGACGCATCGTCTCCTAACAGCAACATTACTGAGGTGAAGCTTTATCTCGACAATATCCTCCAACGCACTTTGGGTGCTGAGCCATACGAATACACTTATCGCCCGACAGCCAAAGGTACTTACCGCTTTACAGCCGAGGCATTCGACGCTGAAGGACATTCCTCCAAAATCGCATCCTACAACTTGGTGGTCAACAACAAACGTACGGGACACAAGGGTACGATTAATATCCCTGGTATATTCGAGGCCGAGGACTTCGACCGGGGAGGTGAGGGATTCACTTTCCATGACCAGGACGCCAAAGACGAGGAGAGCAATAAGTACCGTACAGACAATGAAGGTGTTGATATCGTCAAGTCAGGCAGTGGTTATGTGATAGGCTATACGGCTGTCGGTGAGTGGCTGGAATACTCTATCAATGTAACAGAGGCGGGTCGGTATTCTTACGAGGCTACCGTATCATCTGGTGTGACGGGGTCAGGTTTCACTATTGGTTTGGTTGAAGGTGGCACCGTGACCACATTGGCCCGTGTAAGTGTGCCCCAGACAGGCAATAGCAACTGGGATACATATAGGGTGGTCAAAGGCACTCTAAGTCGTGAACTTGAGGCTGGTGAGCATATCTTGCGTATCAGTATCACTGGTGCCAATTGCAATATCGACAAACTCGAACTGATTTGCACAGTTCCCAATGCCATTGATGGTGTGGCTGACGACGGAGATGAACGTTCGCAAGGTGCAACATACAACTTGATGGGCGTGAAAGTCGATGACAGTTACCGAGGCATTGTGATTCGAAATGGCAAGAAAATATTGGTTAAGTAGTTAAAACGATGGATAACCACATTTCCCCTCTCAAAGGACGAGGAAATGGACCGTAATTTCACGAGACGTCTGATCTTGATGTAAGGTCGGACGTCTTGCTTTTTTAGTGCATTCAAAACAGTTAAATCTCCGTATATTGGTGTCATAATCAATAAATGCGATTCTTTTTTTGAAAAAATGGAACGATGAGTTGGCGTATTGGATAAAAAGTTGTAACTTTGCATCGGTTTTTAAAGGGCGCTTAGCTCAGCTGGTTCAGAGCGTCTGCCTTACAAGCAGAGGGTCGGCGGTTCGAATCCGTCAGCGCCCACAAAAGAGGGAAGCGTTAAGCTTCCCTTTTTTTGATTGATAATGTTTCAACCATCTTTCAATAGTAGTGGCGGACATTGGCGGGAATACGACGCCCTATTCCGTTTAGTTATGTTTTACCGCTTAATTGTTATCTGTATATGAGAAGATTGAGATATTTGACCCCGGCAATTGCTTTCATGCTTCTTACCCTGTCGTGCAAAGATAAGACTAAGCCTGCTGGATTCCTGACAGGAGAACCACAGGAAGAAGTGGAATATCCTATTGATGCGGATTCAAGTGATAGGGTTGAAGTTCGCAGTATCGATGCTGATAATACGGGTATGGAATCTAGTGGGACGGCCGATTCCCATTCTGCTAAAGCCAATCCTTCCGAAGGGCCAAATGAGCCTAAATTCAAAGGTGTGGAATCTGATTTGCGCGATTTCTCAGATGCTCCAGAGTCAGCCAAGAAAGAAGCGCTGATGGAAATAGCCAAGCTTCAGGAGCAATTGCAGGCTATTGCTTTCAATGGTAAGTCTGATTTTAAGAAAGCAGAAGGGTTGTCCAGAAATATCTCGTCGTTATTTGCATCTATAGGTGCTAAGGAAGAATCAAAACGATGGCTTCAGACAGCAGACGCTTATCATAAGCAAGCAAAGTGATGAATGTTCATGCGATGACGTGATACAATGACCTGACGCTCGTTTTCATACGTTTGGACAGTCAAAAAGGAAGGGATGCTCCGTCATGGGGCATCCCTTTCTTTTTATTATCGTTGTTATGATAAATCAAGGCTTGTTACCATAGGTTACCCCATGTTTTCTCCTCACGTGTGTTACCGTACATGTCAGGCACTTCCTCATCATCATCTGTAGGTAGCGAAGCAGGCAAAAGAATGCTCTTCTCTGTCACGATATCTTCGACATCGAACCAAGGTGTCTCATATTGTTTTTTCATATCCATTTCAGTTTACGTGCAATAATTAATACTGGTTGATAAAAACTATTGGCTAAGAACGCCTATCTAACAAGAACTTTCTTGCCGTTGATAATGTAGAGGCCTTTGCTCGGTTTGTTCACCTTACGGCCTTGAATGTCGTAAATCTCGCCACTTCCATTGGACTGCTCAACATCAATGTCGTCAATAGCAGTTGGACCCATTTCATCGAAACTCATGGTGTAAGTGTTCACGAGTTCATCAGTAACAGTGCTGAGGTCAAGGTAACCCTTGTTCTTCACGAGTGTGTCACCTGTGTATTTGTAGAATCCCACAACACCCTTGCTGCTGATGTTAAACACGCGGATGTTTTCGCGACTGCGTCCGTTAGCCTCGATAGGTTCAGCAAGCAATGTACCGATGAGGTAGTTGTTGGGGATTTCGATGGCATCAGTCACTTCTGGAATGATGTCAATGCGGTTTTCCGTCACCTCTGTAGAGAGGCTTTCGAGAATCACTGGTGTGTTCGCTGGTATTTGAATGCCATGTCCACCAATGAATTCAGGATGAGCGATACCCTTGGTGACTGTTGGTACCACATATGCACCTACAATCTGACTTGTTTCAGGAATGGTGTATGCGAAATCTGTATTGAGTGTGCAGTAGTAGTATGTGATGCCATCTTCGGTAGACGAAACCTTGGTTGGGAAATTGAGAGCGAAGTACTCATCATTGTTGTTGATTTCCCTCAGTTTCCATACGTTGTAATCGTTAGGTTGGTCGCCTTCCACTGCAATGACTTTAGTGCTGCCAGGAACCTGTGCTATACTGTAACGTTTGTTTGGCTGAACGTTCGAGAAGAACAATTCAGTGGCGGCAGGATCTTTCACGTCGTTGAGTACGAGAGCGAGCACAGCGAGGAACTGGCGGTCAGTCATCTTAGGCATATCGAAATAAGCCACATAGTTGTTAGGCTCATCTCCAACAGGTTTGATGTGAATCCTTGGGAATTCTCCAAGACCTGCTCTTTGAGCGAGAGCGTTCAACATGTCACCTAAATCACCCATGAAGTCAACACCTTGGCTGGTCATGCCCATAATCTCATAGTCAGTGACATTGTTGTTGAGTTCGAGGCTGAAGACGGTGCTTGCGTTTGTTACGCACTCTTCGTCGTCAGAGGATACTTCTATAGTGGAAGCGTCATTACCCCAAAGCTCCAGTACATTGCCTGTTGTGGCATTCTCTACTCTGTAGTAACCACCGAGCGCAACCAATTCCTCTGTCGAACCAAGTGACCATTTAGCCTTGTCACCGGCAGAAATGAAATCGGTAGCGGAGACAAAATCAAACTCATTGTCGTCGTTGGCTATGATGTAATAGCGGCTACCTGGGGTCAGTTTGTCGAGCTGATTGGCAGCGAATTCATGTTCATCGTTGTCGGTGATTTCCACAAGTGCTGAACTTTTCAGTATTTCCCAAAGACTGGCACTGCCGAAATATGTCTCGAGGTATGTGGCTGTGTAAGGCATGGGGGGTAAATCAACGAAGAACGACACTGTTCCGTCTCCATTGTCCTGCATCTTCAATTTGCCGAATTTCTTGATGTACCAATCGGCTATCATCACAGTTTCGTAATCTCTGATATAGCCAAAGTTGGGGAAGAAATTCTGTCCACTTGCTAAAGCCTCATTGTAGAATCCCTTTTTGGACCTTATCTCGCTCTTTGTGTAGTTCTTGATGGTAGTTTCATCAGGACTGATGGTGTTAATGAGGTAATCGAAAATACTCTTGCCGTTGACGTTGAGTTCGTCAATTTGGTAGATGTTTTCGCCCTCTCTGATTCTGCCCACTTCAAGGTTTGAAACAGCATTTCCTTTATTGTTGAGGCTGAGGATGCTGAGGTCTGGCTGAGCAACTTGTGTGCCATCATAGTTGATGTATTTGCCGTTGCCCACATTTTTGATGTAGTATTCTCCGCTTACAACATTTTCAGGCTGACTTTCACCAGCGAGAGTCCACAGTGTTGTGTTGTAGTTGGTGTTGTTCACTAAAGACTCCCTGATGAAGGATACAGAACCATTGTTGGTAGCACAAATATAGTAATACCTGCATTTGGCGGGTATTCTGTCAGCGGGGGCGTTGTTGTTGATTTGATAGGCTCTGTATGTGATGGGCGCTAAAGATCTTTTAGCTGTTTGCACAATAAAGAGTCCGGCAGGGTCACTGGCATATTCTTCAGCAAGGACATCGAGTGCATATTCCCAGATAAAACCGCTTCTTCTAGCTCCTTGAGCCTCAACCAAGGTCATGAACGCATTGTCCATAAAATTGGGGAATGTAGGAACGCCAACCTTGAATCTTACGATGGCATTGCCTTCTGCGTCAGTGGTGTTGGTGGGCTCCACGTTGATTTTTGTGTATCCCTCACTGACGAGTTGCACTAAAGTTGCCATGTCGGGAGCAGTGAGTCGTGTCATTTCATCACCAATGTGGAAATTCTCTTTGACGTTTTGCTTAAGAGATGCAAGAAGCTCGTCGAGTTTGGCATAAACATCAAACACGGTTGTGGTGCCCGGCTGATTCATTTGCAGAGAATAAGTCTGGTAAGTACCGTCATCGTTCTTCGCTCCTATGCCAAGGAATTGATTGTCGGCTAAGGTAACCTCAGAATAGGAAACATTACTGATGGTGTAAGTTCCAGATTCAGGCTTCTGCGCATGAAGACCTAATGTGGCAACGCTTAGCAACAATGAAAACAAAAAAGTACTTTTTTTCATTTGTTTGTATTATTTATTAATTTAACATTTCTCTTAATTTAATGGCTGCCTTTTGTTGTATTGACAGTGCGATTGGGTCCTTTGTCTAATTTTCTCAGCCAATTACCCATATTCTGTGCAAAGTTATATAATTTCAAAATAATAACAATAAAAAACCACAAAATTATTATATAAAATGCGATGTTTTTCTATTAAAGACGATGATTGCTTGATAAATCCGACATGTCCGTTGTGTCTTAATATGCTTTGCAAATAAAAACGTCACGATATCCAAGGATGTCGTGACGTGAGATAGAGCCTCATTAACAGTGAAAATACGATGTGTGCACTGTGTGGCTAAGGCTGGTGGATGGTTAGAACTCGGCTGTTCTTGGTGTACGGGGGAATGGGATGACGTCGCGTATGTTCTGCATACCTGTGACAAAGAGTATGAGTCGCTCAAATCCCAGTCCGAATCCACCGTGTGGACAGGTTCCGAACTTACGTGTGTCGAGATACCACCACATGTCTTTCATCGGTATGTTGAGTTCATTGATTCTGTTGATGAGCTTGTCGTAGCTCTCCTCACGAACGCTTCCTCCGATGATTTCTCCGATTTGTGGGAACAAGACATCGGTGCCTTGAACAGTCTTGCCGTCTTCATTCTGCTTCATGTAGAAGGCCTTGATTTCCTTCGGGTAGTCGTTGAGTATGACTGGCTTCTTGAAATGCTCCTCCACCAGGTATCTCTCATGCTCGCTGGCTAGGTCCATTCCCCATTTGACGGGGAATTCAAACTTGTGACCGTGGGCGGCGGCATCTTCCAAAATTTTCACTCCTTCAGTATAAGAGAGACGGACGAACTCTGTTGAGATGACAGACTGGAGTCGTTCAATGAGCGTCTTGTCAATCATCTTGTTGAGGAATTCCAAGTCGTCTTGGCAGTTGTCGAGAGCCCATTTCACACAGTATTTGATAAATTCCTCTTCCAAATCCATCAGGTCGTTCATGTCGATGAAAGCCACTTCTGGCTCAATCATCCAGAACTCTGCAAGGTGTCGGGGTGTGTTGGAGTTCTCTGCCCTGAATGTAGGGCCGAAAGTATAGATTTGCCCGAGAGCTGTGGCTCCGAGCTCACCTTCAAGTTGTCCAGAGACCGTCAGACTTGTCATCTTTCCGAAGAAGTCGTCGTCGTAGATGATGCGTCCTTCTTCGTCTTTTTTGAGGTCATAAAGGTTCTTTGTTGTCACTTGGAACATCTCACCAGCTCCTTCGCAGTCGCTAGCAGTGATGATAGGTGAGTGAAAATAGAAGAACCCTTTGTCATGGAAGAACTTGTGGATAGCGATGGCCATGTTGTGCCGTATACGGAATACAGCTCCGAATGTATTGGTGCGCAATCGCAAGTGGGCATGCTGCCTCATGTATTCGAAGCTTTGTCCTTTCTTTTGCATAGGATAGTCTTGTGGACAAGTGCCGTAGATTTCAATTTCCTCAGCCTGTATTTCCACATTCTGTCCTGCGCCAGGGCTTTCCACGAGTAGTCCGTTGACGTTGATGCATGCCCCTGTGGTGATTAGCTTGATGGTCTCAGGATCAAATTTCTCTCCGTCGGCCACGATTTGCACGTTTTTGATGATAGAACCGTCATTGAGTGCAATGAAATTCACGGTCTTACTGCTTCGTTTGCTTCTCACCCATCCTTTTACGTTGACCTTTGAACCGTAATCGGTTCTTTTCAGCAGGTCTACGATTTTTGTCCTACGAATAGTTTCCATTTAAGATAAATTCTTGTTGTATTGTCTATTAATTAATAGATGCAAGTCTGTCATTATTCAAAAGACCCGATATGAAGCATGGCCACCTCTTGTTCTGTGAGGTATCTCCAATCGCCTCTTTTGAGCCCTTTCTTGGTGAGTCCTGCGAACATCACCCTGTCGAGTTTCATCACCCTGTATCCCAGGTGCTCGAAGATTCTTCTTACGATTCTGTTCTTTCCTGAGTGAATTTCGATGCCTACTTGACTCTTGTCGGTGTCGGATGCATAGCTGATGGCGTCAGCATGAATCTCTCCGTCTTCCAGTTCAACTCCCTCAGCGATTCTCTTCAAGTCGGATGCTGCGACATTCTTGTCGAGGTAGACGTGGTAGATTTTTTTCTTCAGGAATTTGGGGTGAGTGAGTTTGGAGGCGAGGTCACCGTCGTTGGTGAAGAGCAGCACTCCCGTTGTGTTACGGTCGAGTCTTCCCACTGGATAGATTCTTTCGCGGCAGCAGTTCTTCACCAGGTCCATTACTGTTTTCCTAGCTTGTGGGTCATCGCTAGAGGTCACATAGTCTTTGGGCTTGTTGAGGAGCACATAGACTTTCTTCTCAATGGTCACAAGTTGGTCGTGGAAATGCACGACGTCTGTGCGATTGATTTTTGTTCCCAATTCAGAAACGATTTCGCCATTCACTTTGACCACACCGGCTTGGATGAAATCATCAGCTTCACGCCTTGAGCATACGCCTGCGTTTGCAAGGAACTTGTTCAAGCGTATTGGTGCGTCTGGGTCCTCGATATATTCCTTATATTCTATTCTCTTCTTGAGACTGTATTTGGCATTTGGGTCGTATCCTTGTTTGCGCTGTTTGTTTTTTTGCTGTGTAGGTCTTTGGTTGTAACCTCCACCCTGCTGGTTCTGGTTGTTGTAGCGTGGGCGTTGCTGGTTGTATTCTCCATTGCCATACTGCTGACCGCCATTGTATCGGTTGTTGCGCTGTGGATTGTAACCACCTTGTCTGTAGTTGCCCTCGTTGTTGTTCTGTTGTCTGTAGCCGCCTTGCTGGTTGGGACGGTAGCCATGTGTGTAGGTCGTGTGGTTTCGGCTGAAGGCAGGTCTTTGACCTTCATAGCCACCATCTTGCTGCCTGTTATTGTTGTATTGAGGTCTTTGCTGTCCGTACTGCTGGTTTCTATGGTAGTCGTTGGTATTGGAATAGTTGTAGCCCTGTGGTCGGAATCCTCTGTTCCCTCCATTGTCACTGCTGTAGGCGCGTTCTGAGCGGTTGAATCGTGGGCGTTGCTGCCTTGGACCTTGTCCTTGTCCGCGTGGGTGTGTCCCGCGCTGTTGGTAGTTGTTGTCACGATTGTATGCGCGATAACCTTCACGGCTCTCCGCATTCTCTTTGTTTCTTGTGCTGTTGTCTTGGTCGGAGTCCATGTAGGAATCCTCCTTAAAAGAATCATTCTCGTTCATAGTGGTTCTTTTTTCTTAAATGATGTTTATACTGAATATATTAGGGGTAAATTGTGCTGGGTTATCTTTTTAGAGCCCCGTGTAGGAATGTGGAGTGATTTTCCTCAGCTCTTCTTTCACTCTTTCTTCCACATCGAGTTTATTAATGAAGTCCTTGATGCTCTGCTCGTTGATTGTAGCGTTGGTGCGTGTGAGAGCCTTAAGCGCTTCGTAGGGGTTGGGGTATGCTTCACGCCGTAAGACGGTTTGTATTCCTTCCGCGCACACAGCCCAAGTGTTGTCGAGGTCTTGGTTAATCGCATCGACGTTGAGCAGTAGTTTACGCAGCCCCTTGAGTGTGGAAGCGATTGCGATGAGTGCGTGTCCCATGGGCACACCTATGTTCCTCAGAACGGTAGAGTCTGTGAGGTCTCTTTGCAGTCTTGATACTGGCAGTTTGGTGCTTAAGTGTGAGAGAATGGCATTGGCTATTCCGAGGTTGCCTTCGGAATTCTCGAAATCGATGGGGTTGACTTTGTGTGGCATCGCGCTTGAACCAACCTCTCCTGCCTTGATTTTCTGTTTGAAGTATTCCATCGACACGTACATCCAGAAGTCGCGGTCCAAGTCTATGATGATGGTGTTGATTCTCCGCATTGCGTCGAACAAGGCCGATAGATTGTCGTAGTTGCTGATTTGTGTGGTCCATTCTTCCCTTTGTAGTCCGAGTTTCTCGGCCACGAATCGGTTGGCGAAAGTTTTCCAATCGTATTGGGGATAAGCGACATGGTGGGCATTGAAGTTGCCGGTAGCTCCTCCGAATTTAGCTGAAATCTTGCAGTTTTTGAGGATGTTGTACTGTTCGGAGAGTCTATAGACATAGACCATCACCTCTTTGCCTAGCCTCGTGGGGCTTGCAGGCTGTCCGTGTGTCTTTGCGAGCATTGGAATGTTTTCCCACTCTTCTGCATAGGCTTTGAGTTGGTCGATGAGTTCTTCCAGGGCTGGATAATAAACCTGGTTGAGTGCGTCTTTCAGTGAGAGAGGAACGCTGGTGTTGTTGATGTCCTGGCTTGTGAGGCCGAAGTGTACAAACTCCTTATATTCAGAAAAATCACCGATTTTGTCAAGCTGTTCCTTGATAAAATACTCCACGGCTTTCACGTCGTGATTGGTGGTTTTCTCTATTTCTTTAACTCTTTCAGCGTCACTGAGGGTGAAATTCTTGTAGATGCCTCTTAGTTTGTCGAAGAGTGCCTTGTCAAAGTTTTGGAGTTGGGGCAGTGGTATTTCGCATAGCGTAATGAAATACTCGATTTCAACTTTTACTCTGTATTTTATCAATGCAAATTCCGAAAAAAAATCGGCTAATTTCTCCGTTTTGCTTCTGTAGCGTCCGTCAATGGGAGAGATGGCAGTAAGAATGTTTAAATCCATTTTTCTGATAATCTTGTGTTATTTGAACAGGATAAGTTTCACCAACTTATAGATAGTATGAAGAGCATATTGGTTGTCAGCTCTACTGACAGGATGAAAAAGAGGGGTTATTTCTTTCGAATGAGTTTTGTGATGGATGTTGTTGTGTGTGAATTGCTTTTCGTTTGTCTTGCATCCTTGTTCGTGATCCTAAAATGATGCGTTGGAAGGGGGTGTTACTTTTTTCGGGTGCAAAATTACAACATTTTTCGTTAGCAGAGCAAATAATATGGTCTGAAAATGCTATTTTTGTTGATTATTGTTGAGGGAAGACAGCCTGAAGGTGGTGTATACCTCAATGATGACAAAAACGAGGAAGGGAATTAGCCATGCAGATTTGGTGAGATAGTATCCCAAAAACCATGTGGGGGTGATGACCATTGTAATGGCTGCGAGCAGTAGAATCAGCGCCCCTACCTTCTGTTGTGTTTGCAGACGCCTGATGGTGATGTCGTCGGACTGGACAGGATTCAGCATTCTTCCTGCGAGAAACAAGCAAGTTCCACCGACAAACACGTATACAGCCAAATCAGGTAGCCATGACCATATCACAGCACCTATCAGCACCATTGTCTCCCCAACCAGTGTGAGCATTGTCAGTGTTTTCCTCCAGCCCATATCCTTATTCCTGGTCTTCAATTTTTTGGTCTTCGATGACAAAGATGTCTTCGTTTTCTGTTTTCATGTAATATTGTTCTCTCGCCACTTCCTTGATGGCTTCAGGGTCGTTTTTCAATCGGTCGAGCTTGGCTTTGTCTTCATCGAATTTCTTTTGGTATTTGTCGATTTCCGCCTGCAAAGCTTGTATTTCCTTTTTCTGTTTGCTACGGTTGATGAGACTTCCCTCACCCACGAAAATGACGGCTACAGCGAAGACCAGAATAGCCAGTGGGTACTTGAATTTGAGAAAGTAATGTCTTATTGCATGCTTCATATTCTCACATATACTTAGTTTGAATGTGCGAAATTACAATTTTCGTTTGATATAATCCAAGATTCTCGGGATTTTTTTCATGAGTATGATGGCTTTTGTGTAGCCTTAAGGCATGAAGTGCTTCAATGTTATGGTGTTTATTCGTGCTGAACGGGTGATGAAATTGGATGTGGATTCAAAAAACATGTTGATAGTTTGTGTGTATGGTTGTTTTTTTTTAATTTTGCAGCGCAATTATCAAGGAGGGGTGCCTATTTTGTGATTGGCTGAGATTATACCCATTGACCTGATCGGGATAATGCCCGCGTAGGGATTAGTTTGGATAAATGCAGGACGTAAGTCGTCCTTTGCTCTAAAAGAACATTTCCACTTCTCCTGTTTCTTTTATTAATTTTTTCAACAATGAGAAGAGTATTTTTCATGGCAGTATGTACTGCCGTTGCCATGTCGGTGGCGGTAAAAACCGATGCACAACAAAAAAACGACAGTCTGAGACTCATCAATCTTCAAGGTGTAGAGGTGGTGGCAACAAGAGCCACCAAGACAACGCCCGTTGCGTTTCGTGATATCAGTCAGGAAGAACTGAAAGAAACCAATTTCGGTAAGGACATCCCCTCACTTTTGCAGTTCACTCCCTCGGTGGTGACCAGTAGCGACGCAGGTACGGGTATAGGTTATACAGGAATCCGTATCCGAGGAACCGACCCCACTCGAATCAATATCACATCCAATGGCATTCCTCTCAATGACTCAGAATCGCAATATTTGTATTTTGTGGATGTACCCGATTTCACGTCCTCAGTAGAGAACATCCAGGTGCAGCGAGGAGTGGGAACATCTACCAACGGAGCTGGTGCTTTTGGCGCATCCATCAACATGCAGACACGAAACTTCTCATATACACCTTTTTTCAGTGTAGATGCTTCTGGCGGTTCTTACGGAACACATAAAGAAACCTTGAACTTCGGCTCAGGTTTGCTGGGTAACCATTGGTTTATGGAAGGTCGCCTCTCCAATATTGGCAGTGATGGGTATATCGACCGCGCTTCAGCAGACCTCAATTCCTACTTTATTCAAGCAGGCTACTTTTCGCGCAACACCTTGCTGAAGTTCATCACCACCAATGGCACAGAACGCACCTATCATGCATGGGACTATTCTTCTAAGGAACAATGGAAAACCTTCGGCCGACGCTACAATCCTTCTGGCACTTACACTTCCGCTGATGGAAAAACAGCCTATTATGACAATCAAATCGACTATTTCCACCAACAACATTATCAATTGCTTTGGAACCAATCCCTATCAGAAGCGTTTCAATTTAATGTCGGCCTTCACTACACCAACAATTATGGATATTACGAGCAATACAAGGAAAGCCAGAAACTGTACAAATACTTGCTTGATTCAGAAAATGGTTCAAAGACTGACCTTGTACGACGGAAGAATATTGACGGGGATTTTTATGGTGCTGTGGCATCTGTCAACTACAGCAACGGTAGGTTAAATGCCAACCTTGGGGGTGCTTGGAACAAACACGATGCTGACCACTATGGCACATTGCAATGGGTACGTGAATTCAAGGGAGGTATCAACCCCGATCATACCTATTATGATAACAATGGCAAGAAAATAGATGGTAATATCTACGGTAAGGTGGACTACAAGATTTACAAAGGTCTTGTAGGGTATGTTGATTTACAGTACCGTCACGTCAACTACAAGATGACGGGAAGTTCACAAGAATTTGATGACAACCATGACCAGCGTCCCTTTGCCATTGATGCTACCTATGATTTCTTCAACCCTAAGTTCGGCCTTTCCTATCAGATAGGTGGTGGTCACCAGGTCTATGCCTCTTACGGTATAGCGCATAAGGAACCAACCCGAAACGACTTTGAGGACCAGATGGCTGAATCGCAAGAGGTTATGCCTGAGTCAGAACGTCTGAATGACCTAGAGGTGGGCTATAAGTTCAATTCCCGATATGTGGATTTCGGACTCAATTTCTACCATATGGACTATGATAACCAGTTTGTGCTGACTGGTGCTCAGGACTCAAATGGCGAGATGATAGCTCGCAACATCAAGGACAGTTACCGCATGGGGCTTGAAGCTGAATTGCAGGTACGCCCCTTTGACGGATTTGTATGGAGCCTGAATGCCACCCTCAGTAAAAACCGTGCAAAGAATATGAGTTTGAATGTAGTGGATGAGAATTGGAACGAGACACCGGTAAATGTGGGCTCTACCCACCTTGCCTATTCTCCCGATTTCATTCTCAACAACATCTTCAGTTATGAGTACAAGGGATGGAAAGCATCGCTGATGAGCCAATATGTCAGCAAACAGTATATGACCAATTCCAATTTCCAGTCTTATGTGGATGAGGCTACAGGAGAGAATATCAGCGCCATGATAGATGCCTATTTTGTGAGCAACCTTGACCTTTCATATAGTTTCAAGTTGAAGGGAGTGAAAAGAATCACTGTGGGTGCCACCGTTTATAATCTCTTCGATGAGAAATACGAGAGTAATGGTAGTTGCTCTATGTACTTCAAGCAGGATGGCGGTAAGGTAAAGGCTTTCCATGATGGCGATGCTGGTTTCTGGTCTTGGTCCACCTATTCTTGCCAGGCACCTATTCACTTCTTGGTTCATGTGTCGCTGAATTTCTAATAGTTGAATGAGTTCATGGACTGGAGTTACTTGGAAGTATTTGGAACCCTGGTAGGATTAATCTATCTGTGGTTGGAATACAAGGCAAGTATATATCTTTGGATAGTGAGCATTATCATGCCAGCCATCAACCTTTTTGTCTATTTCA
>JAFXVU010000196.1 GCA_017534705.1 Bacteroidaceae bacterium | reverse complement strand
GGCTACAATCCTGCCGTTCCGTGCCTATCTGCAACCAAGCTCACACCACGCCAACGACCGCATCAGCATGATGCTGGAGGATGTCACCGACATCGACACCATCGAGACCATCGACAACGACGGCACCCACCGTTACTACGATCTCAACGGTCGCGAACTGCCTGGCAAACCCGAAAAGGGCATCTACATCCACAATGGCAAGAAGTTCATTGCCCATTGAGCATTGGTTATTGACCATTGACCATTGAACGTTGACCATTGAACGTTGGCTACGCCTAAAATGCTCACGCTCGGCATAGCTCAAGCAAGCTTGGCTCTGCCCTCGCTTAATCGCATTTTTGAACATTAAGCAATTACGACAGCAGCTACAATCTGATTGGATTGTAGCTGCTGTTTCAATTCTGTAGTATTTTGTCCCTTAGTATAAGGTTGCAGATGCTATTTCTTGTCTTCGAGTTTCTTTCCTGATGTGAGGATATCGACAAGCGGTTTGTCCTTGTAGTCGTTTTTCTGCTGGTCCCAGAATCCGAAGTCTGCATCATAGCACCAGGTTGTCCATGCAATGTCGAACTCATCGAACACGGTGAGCATGTCTTTGTACCACTTGTAGGCTAGTTCACGGTCCACTGGTTCATACACTCCCCATTCTCCGCAGAAGAGTTGGAGGTTATACTTCTTGGCCACCTCAATGGCATCCTTGAAGTCCTGACGAATCTTGTCGATGTTCCATTCCTGTGTGGTGAATGGTTCGAGTGCCGGTTTGAGAGAATCAGGCGCTGCCTCGTAGTCTTCCTTCGAGATGAGCACTCCAGGATAATTCACCTTTCCCGTATATTTGCCGAGGGGAGTCCACCATGCGCCGTAATGTGTGAGCACCATAGGATTGTAGTAATGGAACGACAGCACGATGTTCTTGTCTCCCTCAGGCACCTTGAGGTATTGAATCGTCTCATAGCTCTGCCACATGTTGGAGCCAATGACGAGGGTTCGCTTTGGCTCGCGTTCACGCAAAGCCTTGTGCACCTTGGCAACAAGCTTGTTCCACTGCTCATGGTCGTCAGCCACAGGTTCGTTCATGAACTCGTAAGCCACCGAGTCGTTGCTGTAGCCTTTGAGCACGTCCGACAGCTGGTACCACATGTTGATGAGTTGCTGCTGGGCCTCTTCTGAAGTGAAGAGCGTGTTGGCGTCGGCTTTTCCCTCATTCACTGCATTGAAATAGTGCGAGCGGATGATGTGGAGGTCAACAATGGCTCTGAGATGGTGCTTGCCGCACATGTCGAGCGCGAATTTGAGCAGGTCCCATGCCTCAGGGAGTTTGTTGCCGTCCTCGTCCCAGAATTGCTCCTCGTCAATGGGGATGCGTACGAAGTCGAATCCGAGCTGTTCGAGGCGCTCGAAGTCGTCTTCCTGAATGTGCAGCCGTCTCGCCTCTCCCCGTTCTTCTGACTGGGAGAGCCAATGGCTCAGGTTGGTTCCTCGCTTAATGCGGAAATCAGTCTCTTTTTCGCATGAGCTGAATAACAAAGCAGCGACAAGCGCTAGACATAATGATAAATACTTCTTCATAGTTGTTTTTTGGGGATTGTTAATGGGTTATCTTAGGTAGTTCTTATGAGTCGTCAAAACTAGCTAAATGGCCAATTCATTGAATGAGCAACCATCACTTCTTTCTGGTGTTCTGACCAAATAGTCATTCTCCCTGGGCGACCTCTCTGTCGCGACAGCAAAAATAAGCAGAAAAAAGAACAATGCAAAAAAACATAAAGAAAAAATCGAATTCGAACTGACAACAATCAGAATTCTCTCATCCTTAAGGGCAAAAAAATCAGCCAACAACATTCCTGTTATTGACTGAGAATCAATCTCTTTATCTTTGGGGTGGCTAGTCGGACTCGAACCGACGACATTCAGAACCACAATCTGACGCTCTAACCAACTGAACTATAGCCACCATATAAACTAATGAAGCGCTAACCCCAAAAGCGAGTGCAAAGTTACATTAAGTTTTGCAATCAACAAAATTTTAAGCGACCTTTTTGTTGAAAAAACAAGATTTTCACTTCTGCGTAGCGTGTTTATGGCTGTATGGGGGTGAAATCAACATTTTCCTACATGTTTAGTTGTGGACTGAAGCCTATCATATCATTGACTCATATAAACATGAATCCTAGTGCAATGAAGATAAACGATTCTATGTATTCCTTTTCATGTAATATTGTTTTGGCGATTTGGCGAAAATAGTGTAATTTTGCAAACTGAAAATCCAAACAGTCGATTCACATCATTTGCCGCAAGTAGATAACATGACAGACGTGTCCATCATAGTTCCTGTTTACAACTCCGAACGTTTTTTGGAGAGATGCGTCAATAGTGTGTTGGCGCAAGATTTCAGGGATTTTGAACTCCTTTTGATTGATGATGGTAGCCAAGACCATTCTGCGGCTATTTGTGATTCTTTCTCCAAAATCGATGCCCGAGTACAGTCGATTCGTATTGAACACGGGGGCGTCAGCCGAGCAAGGAATACAGGGTTGGAACGGGCTACTGGCAGATATGTGATGTTTGTCGATTCCGACGACGAAATGAGTCCTACGGGACTGTCTGATTTGATGGCCGGAGATGAAGATTTCATAGTTGGTGGCATGTTGCGGAAAATGGGTACTGCTCAGGAACTTTATGTGCCTGATGGCCCAAAGGCTTACACCAATAAGGAGAAATGTTCTTTTCTTGATGACTATCTCTGCAGTTCTGTCTTTTTCGATGGCCCGTGCCATAAACTGTTCAGAAGAAGTTTGATTAAGGAGTTCCATATTCGATTTGACGAGAGATTGTCGTATGCGGAAGACAAGTTGTTTGTTAACACCTTTATCTGCCATGCCAGTACTTTTCGTGTTATCGACAAGGTTGCTTATATACAGATAAAGCGGGAAGGGTCTTTGTGCGGTGATATCACTTCCGACAGGCATGTCGCCCAATTGTTGCTTTTCCTCCCTCCTTACGTGTCAAATGTGGAACGACTGAGGAATGATTCCCCTTGTAAGGCAACACAATCGTTGTATCATCAGGAAGTTGTGGCCAGGTACATCTACAGGATTCTGAATATTTTCAAGACGAAAGTCTGTTCCACCCAAACAAAGGACAATGTGGCCTACATTTGCAAATTGCTCGTTGCCGACAACTGCCCTCCGGAAAAAATAGAAGGCAAGTATGTGGTGTACGCTTATCATATCTCAAAATGTCTGGGTTGGCGAGGACTCTATGCATTTATGAAAGTTTATAATTGCTTCCGCACCACAGGAGGCGCGCTCAGTTAATGTAAGTAGTATGGCATCAATCAATGGCTTTCTCGCTCGTTTGTTGGGACTCGACTACTCAACGATTCGGAACTACAATGACTATGTGGTCCTTCCTTTTGTGATGTCGTTGTATTCCAGGAGATTAAGACATTGGTACCTGCGAAGGAAGATGGGCGGTCTTGGCAAAGATTCTTTTATCTCAAGGCATGTTCGCTTTAGGAACATTCAGAATGTTTTTGTGGGGGAGGGGAGTGTGGTCAATCCTGATGTGCTCCTTGATGGAAGGGGAGGCAAAGTGGTGATTGGTAATCATGTGGATGTAGCACAGGAAACCAATATATGGACACAGCAACACGATACACATACACATGCAGCTGTAGGCGGGGATACTGTAATCGGGGATTATGTGTGGATTGGCAGTAGGGTCACGATTCTGCCTGGAGTGACCATAGGTGAGAATTCCATCTGTGCAACAGGGGCTGTCGTGACGAAAGATGTTCCACCCAACACGATTGTGGGGGGAGTCCCTGCCAAAATCATTGGTATGAGAAACAGAACAGAGGATTATAAACTTTCTTTTAACACGATATTCAGATGAGAGTACTGATTCCAGCAGGCCGTTTTTTCTTGGACGACAAGAATGCCAATCCCTTTATACGGTGTCTGTATGAAGGATTGAGGCGGTGTCATTTTGACGTCGTCTGCGATGTCGGCGAGTTCTGGAATCATGGCGAGGACTATGACCTTATCTTTTTTCAATGGCCTGAGGTCGTTTTTGAGAATGAAGAGATTGACAATGTGAAGTTGGAGAATCAAGTCCGTAGATTGAAAGCCAAAGGGTGCAAGATGATGATAACCTGCCATAACCTGCACCCACACAATAACAATCCAGAGGCCGACAAAACTTACGGCATCTTATACGCTGCTGCTGACTCCATTCATCATATGGGTGAGTATAGTTACCGTCTTCTTAAGGATATCTATCCCCAATCCCGCCATTTCATCGCGCCACATCCCATCTTCTATGACATTTTGGCGACGGGACTGAAACAGGAAGATTGCAGAAGACAACTCGGCCTGCCCTTAAGAAAGAAAATCATACTCGCCTTCGGAGTATTCAGAAATGAGGAGGAAAAGCAAGTTTTCTTCTCATTGCGCAATAGGTTCTCTCCTCATGAAGTGGCATTAGTAGCGCCTCGACTCGACCATGGTTATGGCTTGTACCACGGATGGCGTCTTCACCTGAGCTTAAGGAATCTTTATAAGAGAGTGAAGATGAGGTTGAGGCAGATTTACTGCTATCGTAAAGTGGTAGACGAGGAGGATATTCCCGCTTATTTCATAGCTGCGGATATTATACTCATTCAACGTCTGGAAATCCTCAATTCTGGCAATGTGCCCCTCGCATTCTCGGCGGGAAAGGTTGTGGTCGGCCCTGACAAGGGAAATGTGGGGGTGTTGCTGAAGGAAACAGGAAATCCTTGTTTCGATACGGCTAATCCTGCTGATTTCTTCGACAAATGTGAGGAGGCCCTACGACTTGCTCAAAATCAAGAGGCTGGTCGGCGAAATTATGATTACGCTTGTCGCAACATGTTGCCTGATAAGGTCGTCAACACGATTGCGGAAGAAATGAACTTCTTGCTCTCTTCCTGACATTTACAGCATTACAATAAGAAAAATGCCCTTCGGGACTAGTTCCCGAGGGCATTTTCTTTAAGTTCTTGGTGACAGGTTTTCTTGATGATGTGAGTCAGGACCTGTTTTCACCTCAATTTCTCATTTTGTCTCCATTTCCTCTGTCAAGTTCAGCTCGTTTCCTTCTTTGTCCTTGAAAATATATTGAAGGAATCCCAACTGCTGACTGGGGATGATACTGAAACTGAAACCGTACTTCAACTGCCATCTGCGGTAGAGCGAGATGAAGCCCTGGTTGATGTAGGCGGCCACGTAAGGATGTACGTAAAGTTTGAAACGCTTCGTGTTCAGTGTGTTCACCAGATAGTCAATCTTGTTCTCCAATGTGTCTGTGAAGAGGAACGATGACTTGATGGTGCCTTTTCCGAAACATGTCGGGCAGGTTTCTTCTACTTGGACATCCATTGCAGGACGAACACGCTGACGGGTAATCTGCATCAAGCCGAATTTGCTCAGCGGAAGGATGTTGTGCTTGGCGCGGTCGGTGCGCATCAGTTCGTTCATGCGCTCGTACAACTTCTGACGGTGCTCAGCGCTGTCCATGTCGATGAAGTCTACGACGATGATACCTCCCATGTCTCGGAGTCGCAACTGACGAGCCAATTCCTCTGCCGCACCCATGTTCACCTCGAAGGCATTGGCCTCCTGGCCGTCAACACCGCGGTTGCGGTTGCCGCTGTTCACATCCACGACGTGAAGGGCTTCTGTGTGCTCGATAATCAGATAGGCGCCACGCTTGTACGATACTGTACGGCCGAAACCTGATTTGATTTGTTTGGTTACTGAGAAGTTGTCGAATATCGGAACTTGCCCTTTGTAGTGCTTGACAATCTGTTCACATTCCGGAGCTATCAGACTCACGTACTTCCTGACCTCCTTGAACACTTCTTCGTTGTTCACGTAAATGCTCTCGTAAGAGGGGTTGAACAGGTCGCGGAGTATGGCCACAGTACGACTCGTCTCTTCGTGGGTGAGAACAGGTAAGTCTTTGGCTAACTGTGTGTTTCGAAGACAATCGTTCCAGTTCTCCAATAGGATGTTCAATTCCTTGTCCAACTCGGAAACACGTTTGCCTTCTGCCACAGTACGAACAATAACACCGAAATTCTTCGGTTTGATGCTCATAATCAACTGCTTCAGACGGGCACGCTCTTCGGCCGACTTAATCTTGGAAGATACCGACACTTTGTCGTTGAACGGAATCAGGACTAACAAACGGCCGGCAAACGACAACTCGCATGTCAAACGAGGTCCCTTGGTCGATATCGGCTCTTTCACTATCTGTACCAATACCTCCTGGCCTACTTCCAATAAGTCCTGGATGCTGCCTTCTTTGGGCAAATCGGGCTGACGGCCCAGTTTCGACATCGTGGCTAACTTCTTTCGGTCGCTTACCACTTGTTTCACGTACTTCTCCAATGCGAGAAATTGAGAACCCAAATCCTGATAATGCAAAAATGCCTCACGCTCATAACCTACATCCACGAAACAGGCGTTCAATCCGGGCATAATCTTCTTTACCCTTCCTGCGTAAATGTTGCCAACCGTGTATTTCGTGTCCTTACCCTCTTTCTGGAACTCTACTAAGCGCTTGTCCTCAAGCAGGGCGATGGTCACTTCCTTCGGCTGGGCGTCAATGATCAGTTCGCTTGTCATTTTTTGCTTTGATGTTTTGGTGAAAATCTTGGAACAGGTGATAAGACGCCTCTTAAAACCACGACAACGTCCGCCCGATAAAGGCGACAATGTCCAAGATTTCTGATTGGGTTTCATTAACTAATGAAGAACAAACCATTATGCTTGCACAAGTCAAGAGCATGATACGATTTGTTCTTCATCAGCCTGCTAAGAAAGGCCTATTTGAGGACTACTTGCTCTTATGGCGATTCTTTCTCAGTCTTTTCTTACGCTTGTGCGTAGAAATCTTGTGTCTCTTCTTTTTCTTACCGTTTGGCATAATTGTTGAGTTTTATATTATTAATTGAATGTTGTTGTTGATTCAACCCCGGTTTATGCCTTGTCAATGGTGAATGCCTTGGAGGGCTTGAAAGAAGGAATCTTGTGCTCTGGAATAATCAGTGTTGTGTTCTTTGAGATGTTACGAGCGGTCTTCTGAGCTCTGCGCTTCACAACGAAGCTGCCGAAACCACGGAGATAAACATTCTCATCGTTCTCAAGGGATTCCTTTACGTTCTTCATGAACGACTCCACTACTACAAGTACATTAGTTCTGTCCAGACCAGTCTCCTTAGCTATCTGGGCTACTATTTCTGCTTTTGTCATATTAATAAAAAATGTTTTTTGTTTTGATTATCAAAGTCTTGTCTAATTGTCGCTTAATGTGCTGATGCAAATTCAGACCTATACTGAAAACAGTAAGAATCAGATTTCGGAGTGCAAATATAGCACTTTATTCCCATTCAGCGAAATATTTCTTTCGCAATTTGCTAAAAAACAGATTAATAAATGACTTTTTCCCCTTTTTTGCCTTTTTACCCTGGCTTTTATGACTCATCTGAACTACTTTTGCCGCACTTTGCACATATAAGCCTATATTGAAGACCTGTTCCGTGAGTTTTACACCTTATTTATATATCATTTCGGGTACAAACGGAAAAAAAACACATGCTTTCTTCATCATTAGAGAAAAAGACGCTAACTTTGACGCTTGAATGAACATCAACAGGAAAAAATGGGATTTATAGAACGTAACCTCACAACGAACGAGACGATTGTATATCGCGGAAAATTGCATTGGCTTGTTTTCTGGAAACCTATCGCTATCACTCTTGCGATAATACTGGCTACACTTATCACTGGATACTTCACATACACTGACAACCCTGACCTTACGATGGTTATCGGTGGCATTATCATACTCGTGTCCATCATCACATGTTCCGTTATCGTCCATTTTTATAGGAAGAACAGAGAGTACATCGTCACCACAAGAAGGGTTATCATCAAGACCGGAATCATCCGCCGGCAACTGGCTGAACTGAGCCTTGAGAAATGTGAGGGCCTTTTTATCGACCAGGGATTCATGCAGAGGATGCTCAACTACGGAACAATCGTCATCACAACAGGCGATGTGAGAAACGAGTTCAAATACCTCAGTAATCCGGTGACTTTCAGAAGACACGTCAACGAGTGCATTGACAAACTGAAATCTAAAAACACAAACGACGTCAACAAAGGGGATTACAGTAAATAGACTTTTTGCATCAACCAATTCACATAACACGAAATTATTAACACTAAACACTTCATTATGATTGACAAGAAAAGATTTATCTTGCCTGAAAGCGAGATACCTACACAGTGGTACAACATCCAGGCTGACATGGTGAACAAACCACAGCCCATGCTCAACCCAGGTACGCACCAGCCACTCAAGGCTGAAGACCTCTTCCCTATCTTCGCAGAAGAGTGTGCACGTCAAGAACTTAACCAGACCGACCCATGGATTGACATTCCAGAGGAGGTGCGCGACCAGTACAAGTTCTACCGTTCAACTCCACTTGTACGTGCTACAGAACTGGAAAAAGCACTCGGCACACCCGCACATATCTACTTCAAGAACGAGAGTGTCAGCCCTGTAGGTTCACATAAACTCAATTCCGCCCTCGCCCAGGCCTTTTACTGCAAGAAGCAGGGAGTGACCAATGTCACAACAGAGACTGGAGCAGGACAGTGGGGTACAGCACTTTCATACGCTTGCCGACAGTTCGGACTCGAACTCGCTGTATATATGGTCAAGATCAGTTACCAGCAGAAACCATACCGCCGCTCGATGATGCAGACTTACGGAGCACAGGTCACCGCTAGCCCTTCAATGTCAACAAGGGCAGGAAAAGACATACTCACCGTTGACCCGCAATGCAGCGGCTCACTTGGATGTGCCATCTCAGAGGCCATCGAACTCGCTGTCAACACTCCCAACTGCAAATACGCCCTGGGTTCTGTGCTCAATCATGTGTCACTTCACCAGACCGTTATCGGACTTGAGGCCGAGAAGCAGATGGAGATGGCTGGAGAATACCCAGACAAAGTTATCGCTTGTTTCGGTGGAGGCTCCAATTTCTCAGGAATTGCATACCCCTTCATGCGCCACAAAATCCTCGATGGATACAACACCCAGTTCATCGCCGCAGAACCTGCGTCATGCCCCAAACTCACACGCGGTAAGTTCGAGTACGACTTCGGCGATGAGACAGGCTATACTCCACTCATCCCTATGTTCACACTCGGACACAAGTTCCAGCCAGCAAACATTCACGCTGGTGGCTTGCGTTACCACGGAGCAGGAGCCATCATTTCTCAGTTGCTCAAGGATGGATACATGAGTGCCGTCGATATCCAGCAAACCGATTCCTTCCGTGCAGGTGTTCTCTTCGCACGTACAGAAGGTATCGTACCAGCACCTGAGTCGTGCCACGCCATCGCTGCCACCATCAACGAGGCACTCCGCTGCAAGGAAGAGGGCAAGAAGGAAGTTTTGCTTTTCAACCTCTCTGGTCACGGACTCATCGATATGCTGGCCTACGATCGCTTCTTCGCCAACGACCTCATCGACTATTCTCCTTCCGACGAGGACATCAACAAGTTCCTCAAGGATGTGGAGCCACTTCAGGCTAAGTAGGAATAGTGCTTATGAATAAGGGCGCTTAGTGTTGCGCCCCTTCACAAGAAACAATCAATCTGCAGTCTTGCAAGAAGGGCTGCAGATTGATTTCGTATATGTTTTTTCGTTATTTCGCCGTTTTGTTACAACGCTTTAACCGTAATAACGGTTTTTCATAATTTCGTAATATCAGCGCTTTCTGACAATCAAGAATGATGCTAAATACTTTCTATAAATGGTTGTTGTTGTGTGTTGCCGTATTCACTTTTTCTGAGATTGCCGCACAAACTCGACGCCAGCAATTAAGGGCGAGAATGGACAGCGCGCTCACTGCACGGTACTACCGTACACCCTATGATACCAACTATGTGATATGACCTGAAGGTAAAGTGACGCTGAAGTTCAGAGTCAACCAAACGGGTAACACGTTCCATGCGAAAGGAACTGTCAACGACACCTATTCCAAAACCGACCTTAGCACCAGTCGTAAGACTACACTGAGTGTCGGTGCGACGTATCGGGGTGTGGCGGCAGCGATTGTGCTCAATCCTGACAAGATAAGCGGGATATATAAGGACTTTGAACTCAATTTCAACTACTATAGCAGCCGTATCAGCCTTGATTTCAGCTACCAGCGGTCGGAATCGCTCTCAGGCGACATCAGGCGTGGTGATAAAGTCGGGCGGATGGAGACTGGTGAACTCAAGATGAATATGGTCAACTTTGCAGGTTATTATACGTTCAATCATCGTCATTTCTCCTATCCTGCCGCTTTTAACCAGAGTTTTATACAGCGCCGTTCCGCTGGGTCATGGTTGGCAGGTATCAGTTATCAAGGAGGTAGCATCAAAACATGTGATGCACTGAAAGAAAGAAATCCTGACGCTCCCGATGTGCGCATTTATCTTGGACATGTCGGCATCGGCGGTGGTTATGGTTACAACTGGCTGATTGGCAAAAAATGGTTGCTCCACTTCTCCATGCTGCCTACGGTTGTTGTCTATAACCGTAACAACCTCACTATCAACGGAGAGAGGAAAAAAGCTAAACACGTACGTGTCAACATGATTTTCAATGAGCGAGCGGCCATCGTCCATAACTTCTCGTCACGATATTTCGCTGGTGCATCACTTGTGATGAACAACTCTATATTCGATGATAATGCGGTAGTCATCAACCAAAACAAATGGCGAGCAAGAGCTTTCTTCGGTATCCGTCTGTAAAAAATTAACTCATTTTGACCGGCGATTTATTCAAGAAAATCAGTCACCTTCTAATTCTCATTTTGACAATTTTGATAGGATTTAAGTAGATTTTGTATTTATCATTAAGTAATATTAATTTATCAATTGGTTATTATTGATAAAACTGTTGTACTTAATAACACATTAATTTAAAATATAAAGAAGTTATTTGTCAAAATATCAGTAACTTTGATAGCAAAAACCATTATGAACTGATTTTTAGTTATCGTTCATGCTATGACCTAGAAACGTAGATTAAAATTATCGTAAAGTAATAAACAATGAAACAAAAAACTTTCAGATTAGCATGTTTGCTCAGCTTGCTCTTCGTGCTGGTTTCTTGCGGAATCGACATGCCTAAGGAAAAGCAATCGTCATTTGAGACCTTGACGGTGAAAAAAAGTGACATAGAGTTCCCTATGAAGTTCAGCGCGAAAATGAAAGGACAGGCCGATGTGACCATCATGCCTCAAGTGAGCGGTCAGTTGATGAAAATCTGTGTTCAGGAAGGCCAGCAAGTGAATAAAGGCCAGACTCTTTTCGTCATCGACTCTCGAAATGCACAGCATGAGGTAGAGGCCGCACAGGCCAATCTGCAGGCCGCACAGGCCAATCTGCAGGCTGCCATTGCTTCAGAAAGCAGCGCCAAACTGGAGTACGAGAGCAACAAGAACCTCTTTGATAAGAGAATCGTCAGCAGTTATATGCTCGACAACTCGCTGAACACCTACAAGCAGGCCCAGGCGGCCGTTCAACAGGCACGTGCCGCAGTGAGTCAGGCGCAGGCCTCTGTCAACCGTGCGAAGGTGAACCTCGGTTTCTGCACCATTGCGGCTCCAGTGACGGGTGTCATCGGCGGAATCCCCGTACGTGGCGGAGACCAGGTGACTCCTATGACCCAATTGACCGTATTGAGTGGCAACACGACAATGGACGCTGAGTTCTCTGTCACAGAAGCTATCGTAGAAGCCCAGGTGTCTTCGGGTGTTGTCCAGGGCGACAAGGAGAAATACATGACCAACCTACCCGATGTGACTTTCTTCATGAAGAACGGTACAGAGTATCCTCATAAGGGACGCATTACCAGTCTGACGGGTGTGGTGGATGCCACCACGGGTACATTGTCCTGCAAGGCATCATTCCCCAACCCCGATGGCCATTTGTTCTCCGGCATCCAGGGTACTGTTGTTCTGCCGCTTTCCCGACAGGACGTGATAGTGATTCCTCAGGCAGCCGTACTCCGTTTGCAGGACAAGGCTCTGGTGTACAAGGTGAAACCTGACAGCACTGCCACCGCCGTGACTATCACCTACACAGATGCGGGCAACGGAAAGGACTTCATCGTGACTAGCGGACTGAATGTGGGAGACAGAATCGTCACTGTAGGAGCCAACAACCTCCAGGAGGGACAACAGGTACTGTTCCCTGAAGCATCGAAAAACGAGAAGTAAGCCATGAAGGGAAACATTTTCATCAAACGGTATGTGATGGCATGCGCCATAGCGATTGTCATCACGTTGGTGGGCGTCATCTGCATGAGCACCCTGCCCATCGAGCAATACCCAAACATCGCTCCGCCAACGGTCCGAGTGTCAACATCTTATACAGGTGCTGACGCGAACACCATCATGAAGAGCGTGATTCAGCCTCTGGAGGAAAACATCAACGGTGTGCCTGGCATGACCTACATCACCAGTTCGGCATCTTCCTCTGGCGACGTCAGCATACAAGTCTTTTTCGAACAAGGCACCGACCCGGACATAGCAGCCGTGAACGTACAGAACCGCGTCAGTCGCGCCACCGCCCTCCTGCCGTCGGAAGTGACAAAGGTGGGCGTGCAAGTGATGAAGCAACAGAGCAATATTCTTCACATCGGTGCGCTGAAAAGCGTGGATGGCAAATACGACGCCGACTTCATCGCAAACTACATCGACATCAATATCCGACCACGACTGATGCGTATCACCGGCGTGGGCGACGTCTTGGCACTCGGAAACACCTATGCGCTGCGCATTTGGCTGAAACCCGATGTTATGGCGCAGTACGGATTGGAACCAAACGACGTGTTCGCCTCCATCAGCGGGCAGAGTTTCGTTGCAGCCACGGGTTCATTGGGTGAGCAATCAGAGAATGCCTACCAGTACACAATGGAATACAAGGGCACGCTCAAGACCGTTGAGGAATTCAACGACATCGTGCTGCGAACCAACGATGGTGGCCACCTGTTGCATTTGAGCGATGTGGCTGATGTGGAGATTGGCGCTGTGAGTTACAACTTCACGTCAAACATCGACGGAAAACCCGGTACGATTTACATGGTATTCCAGGCTCCTGGAGCCAATGCTACAGAGGTGAATGCCCGAATCAACAAACTATACGAGGAACTGAAGCCGACGATGCCTGCCGGACTGGAGTTCGAGATTCTGGAAACGAGCGACGACTTTCTTTTCGCCGCCATTCACAATGTGGTGGAGACCCTTGTCATCGCTATCATCCTCGTGATACTTGTGGTTTATTTCTTCCTGCAAAGTTTCAAGGCCACAGTCATCCCATCCATCTCAATCATCGTTTCATTGCTCGGCACATTCGCCATCGTGTCGCTTGCGGGATTCTCACTCAACATACTGACGCTATTCGCCTTGGTGCTGGCTATTGGTACGGTGGTCGATGACGCCATCGTGGTGGTCGAAGCGGTGATGGCGAAACTCGAGGGCGGCGTGTCAAATCCACGAGAGGCCACACGTCAGGCTATGAGCGATGTGTCAGTCGCTGTCATCTCGTGTACGCTCGTCTTCATGGCTGTGTTCATTCCCGTTGCCTTCATGCCTGGCACTTCGGGCAGTTTCTTCACACAGTTCGGTGTCACCCTGGCTTCTTCTGTAGGACTCTCGTGCATATCTGCTCTCACGCTCTGTCCTGCCCTCTGCGCCATCATGATGCGCTACTCCAAGGACGAGAAATAGAAGAAGAACCTGAACTACTACGTCACCAAGGCCTACACTGCCAGTTATAACGCCATCCTCAAAAAATACAGCAAGAGCGTCAGCAAGTTCATCAAACACCCGTGGATTTCAGCCGCGCTGCTCGCCGTC